>DASZFN010001156.1:0-2679 GCA_035939715.1 Gemmataceae bacterium
GACGGAGGTGCCGATGCCCCAGGCAGTGCCCAAGGCGATTCCCGCACCAGGAAAATAGAAAAAGGTGAGCCGAGCAGCGTAAAGCCGCCGGGTGAGGCGACCCCCGATGTGAAGCACCCGGCGGCTTACGCCGCTCGGCTCGCCGACATCCGCGGTTGACGATGCCATGGGCAGCCGTAGCCTGTCTGCATGAGTAATCCAGCCGCCGACAACCTCTCGTATTTGCACAAGATCAGTCACAAGCGCATCGATCCGCCAGCGCTCACCGGACAGACGGCCTTGCCTCACCTGATCGAGGAGGGCTTTCTGTCCTACAACGCCGGCCGGCTGCGCGAGGCGTGCCGGTTGTTCTCGGCCAAGATGCTGTCGGCCGACACCACCGTCGGCCTGTCCCTGAGCGGCGCATTGACGCCGGCAGGGCTAGGGATGTCGTGCCTCGTGCCGCTCCTGGAGGCCGGCTTCGTCGACTGGATCGTCAGCACCGGAGCCAATCTTTACCACGATACGCACTTCGCCCTGAGCATGGACTTGCACCAGTCGCGCCCGGGCCTGGACGACCTGGCACTGCGCGCTCACCAGGTAATTCGGATTTACGACATTGTATTTGACTACGAAAACCTGCTCGGCACCGACCGATTCTATCGCACCCTTTGTCGCGGCGAGGCCTTCCAGCGCACCTTCGGCACGGCGGAGTTTCATCACCTGGTCGGCAAGTACCTGGCGGCGCGCGAGGACGCCGCGGGCGGCAGGCACCGCAGTCTCCTGGCGGCCGCCTACCGCTGCGGCGTACCTGTATTCACCTCGTCCCCCGGCGACAGCTCGATCGGCATGAACCTGGCGGCCCTGCAACTGGAGGGTTCCAGCCTGCGGATCGATCCGCTGCGCGACGTCAACCAGAGCGCCGCCCTGGTCTGGGACGCCAAGAAGCAAGGACAGAGCGGCGTGCTCATCCTGGGAGGAGGCTCGCCGAAGAACTTCATTTTACAAACCGAGCCGCAGATCCAGGAGGTACTCGGCCTGGAGGAAAGCGGCCATGACTACTTTCTCCAGGTCACCGACGCTCGTCCAGACACCGGCGGCCTCTCCGGCGCAACCCCTCAGGAGGCGATGACCTGGGGCAAGGTCGATCCCGCCCAGCTACCCGACACGGTGACCTGTTATGTCGATTCCACCGTGGTGCTGCCGCTCCTCACCGTGTATGCCCTGGCGACGCACGCGCCGCGGCCGCTGCGTAGACTGATGGACCGGCTGGAAGAGGTGACCGGCGCCCTGCAGACCGAATACAGAATGAAGAACGGAGAACGAACAACGGAGAACCGAGAATGAGAAAATCCTTTCATTCTCCGTTCTCCGTTGTTCGTTCGTCATTCTTCGTTACAACAATTACGACAGGCCTTTGCTCATCTCCTCCTTGATTTGTCCCAAATCTTCGATACCCACGGATAGTCGGATCAGGCCGTCGCCGATTCCTTGACGCTTGCGCTCCGCGGGACTGGCGTAGCGATGCGATGTGGTTGCCGGGTGGCTGAGGGTGGTCGCCGTGTGACCCAGGGACGGGCTGAATGGGATGCCGGGCGCTCGATGCAAGAAGCGGTTCACGGCCGGACGTCCGCCGTGCAGCTCGAAACAGAGCATGTTGCCAAAACCGGCCAGCATGCGCCGCGCCAGGTCGTGGTCGGGATGATCCGGCAATCCGGGATAGATGACGCGCGCTACCGGTTTTTGCGAGACCAGCCAGTCGGCCAGGGCCTGGGCATTGGCCGACGCGGCCTTCATCCGCAAGGACAGCGTCGCCAGGCCGCGCTCCGCAAGCCAGCAGTCGAAGGGGTTGGCGGCCAGACCCCAGATGCTTACCACGGTGGCCATCTGGTCCAGCAGTTCGCCACGACCGCTCAGCGCCCCAAGCGTCACATCACTGTGGCCGCCCATCATTTTCGTGAGGCTCTCCACGACCACCTCGGCCCCGAGGTCCAAGGGCCGGGCAAGGATCGGAGTGGCGAACGTATTATCCACGATCAGCGTGCAGCCCTGCGCGCGCGCCAGGCTGGCCAGGAGTCCAATGTCCACCAGCCGCAAGAGTGGATTGGATAGCGTTTCCACGAACAGGACCTTCGCGGGCAAGTCCAGCGCCACTTTCACCTGGTCGATGTCGTTGCAGTCCACGAAATCGGTCTTCACGCCGAAGCGCTGCATTTCCTGACTCAGGAGCTGCGTGGTTCGCCCGTAAAGGCGGTTGCTGGCAACGACACGGTCGCCGTGCTGGAGCTGCGACAAAAGAATCGCGCTGATGGCCGCCATGCCCGAGCCGCAGATGACGCCCCACGTTCCGCCTTCCAGGGCGGCGAGCTGGCTTGCGAGCCGGCGCGCGTTGGGGTGCGCATCCCGCGCATAGATAAAACCCGGCGCCTCGCCGTTCATGATGCGATCGAGGGCATCCAGATCGGGCAGCGTATAAACGGAAGACTGGTAGAGCGGCGGCACAAGCGGCGTGCTGTCACCGAGCGGGGGCAAGTCAGGCATGGGAGAAATTAACCACAGAGCCACAGAGGTCACAGAGAGCACAGAGAAATGATAGGAAGAAAGCAGTGAGAAAGCTTCTTTGGCTATCGACGATGCCGTCCGAGCCGCGCACGCAGCGCAGCGGAGTAAGCGGTCGTCGCGCTGCACCGCTTACTCTGC
>DASZFN010001157.1:0-3578 GCA_035939715.1 Gemmataceae bacterium
TGCACGCGCAAGGTATCTTTTGACGCAGTTCGGCGATGCGCAGCCGCTCTTCGCGCTCCAGGGACTCACGCCGCAGCGCGAACTTCGACGTGTCCTCGCCGCGTGCACTTACCTTGTCCGCTTGTTCCTGCACTTCCGCGCGCAGATCGGCATAGTAGCGCGTCATGCGGGCGATTTGCCGTTCCATGCGCTCGCTGAGCTCGCGGCCGCGCGTGTTGGCCATGCTGGCGAAGCTGCGCAGAGCACGGTGGGCGAACTGCAGGTTACGCCCTTCGCTCCCCGCCTCGGTCGCCAGCTGGCGGGTTTGCCGATTCGCGATGCGACTACCAATTTTCGCGCCTACAGCCGGCGGATGATCGAACGTTTTCCGATCGCGTGGTTGCCGCATTACTCGCGATGGTATTTCCGCGCATTCTGGCGGGCGTGGATACGCCGCAGACCTGGCACTCTGGCACTCTGGCACTTGTATGTTTGATTTGACCTCGTCGCGCCGCCTTTCGCGAGCGCGGGAATCGAGGTCCGTGCTTTTCTGTCAAGCAGACAATTACCTTTATTACTCTCGTTATAATCCGCAATGCGTTTTTCCCAGCCGCGCCTGCTCTTCCACGCGCCGCCCCTCTCATGGCAGAGTGGAGCGGTTGCGGAAGTCGCGAGGAGTTCTGTTGTTGGCACTGAGGCTACGACCTCTCGCCAGAGATTGTTCCCTCCGACCTTTGACTCAGGAGTTGTTGCATCTTGCGGCATGACCGCTGATCACAAGTTTTTCCCGCGTCGAAGCCCTTGCGGAGGCCCCTCGCGGCTACTGACGACATCCGTCAACAGATTTCCTTATTGAGGAACACCTTTGATGAACCCTGTGAACATCCAGAACCCAGTGCTGATCGGTGTCGGCTTCGACACCTCACGCTACGGCCACCACGTCACCTTTCTCCGCGCCGATTTGCAGCCGGCCTGTCCAGCCTTCGAGTTTCTCGAATCCCGCCAAGGCTATGATCGCGTCCGGCTGCAGTTCGATCAACTCGCCCGGCCGGATGCCAATGTTCATTTCCATATCCGTCTCGATACCGCCGGCCAGTACGCAGTCAATCTCGAGACCTTCCTGCGCGCCTTGCCCTTCCCCAAAACGCTTACCCTCGGCGAACCGCTCCGCAACGCCCACTATCGCCAGGCCCTCTTTCCCAAACGCAAGGCCGACCCCACCGAAAGCCTCTGCGCCGCACGCTTCGCCCTGGTCGAGCAACCTCAGGCCACTCCCGTCATCGCGGCGCCGTTCATGATGCTGCGCGAAATCGCCCAACGCTTGCAGGCCGAAGTGCGCCAGTCTACCCGGCTCACCAATCAGTTGCATAACCTGCTGGCACGCGTCTTTCCTGAACTGGCCCTCATCGTGCCCGACTTGCAGGCCGGCTACATCCTGGAATTGCTGCGCCGCTATCCCACTCCGGCACAGCTAGCGCGTGCCCGCAGCGCCGCGCTTGCGGCCATTGCCCATCTCCATGCCGACGTCGCCCTGCGTTTGCAAACCCAGGCCGCCAGCAGCGTCGCCAGCTATCAAGGCGACGATGCCGCCGCCCTGGTGCGCCGGCTGGTCAAACAATTGCAGGCCAGCGCCGCGGCGCAAGCCGATTTGCTCAAACAACTCACCACTGCCTATCGGCAGCTGCCGCAAGCCAATCACCTCGACACCATTCCCGGCATCGGCGTGGCCACGGCCGCCATCCTTACCGCCAAGATCGTGAGCATCGAGCGTTTCCAGACGCCGGCGCAACTGGTCAACTATTTCGGTGTCTTCCCTGAAGAAGAGTCTTCCGGCGTAGACAAGAACGGTGTGCCCAGGCCCGGACGCCATACCCACATGTCCCGCAAAGGCGACGACCTGGTCCGCATGTACCTGTGGAATGCGGCGCGCTGCGGCGTCCGCTACAACCCGGCCGTCCGCGCCTTGTTCCTACGCCTGCGGGCACGCGGCTGTCGCGGCGCCGTCGCTTTGGGACAGTGCATGCGCAAGCTGCTGCACCTGGTCTTCGCCATCTGGAAGAGCGGCAAGCCCTTTGATGCCAATCATTATCCCTGGCACTCGGCCGGCGCCGGCCATGAAAAAACCGCAGGCCACAATCAGGACGTGAATCCCGAGGAGTTAGTGGTCGCTGCGGTATCTTCCAAGCTACCGCCCCCGCCCGACACGCACCAGAGCAATCCCCAGCCGCCCGCTCCGCCAACCCCTGCGGCAGCGTGCGGGAATATCGATTTTGCCGCTTTGCGCAAACAAGTCAGCATGGAACAGGTCCTCGCCCAGCTCGGCTGCTTGTCGCAACTGCGCGGTGCAGGCCCGCAACGCCGCGGTCCGTGCCCGATCCACGGCAAGCAACAACCCCGCCAGCGGTCCTTCTCCGTCCATTTGGGCAAAGGGGTCTTTCAGTGCTTTCATCCCCCCTGCGCTGCCAAAGGCAATCTCCTTGATCTTTGGGCCATGGTCCATCGCCTAGCGCTCAAGGAAGCCGCTCAGCACCTGGCTCAAACCCTCGGTATCTCTCTGCCCCTGCGGACCAGAGAAGAGGAACCCGTTGCGGGAACCCGTAAGCAGACCTCTAAGAGCGAACCAACCCCAATAAGAGGCAATCCATGAAACCATCAATCCGGCGTCATCACGCCCGACTCCAGTTGACTTTTAACGTTGCATCTCTGGCACTCTACTCGGGGTGACAACCGGAGTCGTGTGTGTGAGTGTGTTTCACTATCATCCTGGAATTTGCGCAGGCCGCGAAGATTTTTCTGAGGCCGCGCAAGTGCAACAATCGACAAGGGTTATGACGGAGCGCCGAAAACTCGGCGCTGGTATTCAAAAGCAGGTTGAGTTTTCATGGTGATGTTGGGTTGGCGGCGGCTTTGCCGCGCTAGGACGCAGCGCAATGCAATCTATTAACTCCGTGGCGGACCGCTAGTTACGTGCGGATTGATTGCGCTTGTTCCACTGCGTGGTGTAACCCTCCTTTGAACCATGCCCCTTTTTGCGGCGACATTCGATATTCGATATTCGATTTCGACATTCGATATTGACATCTACTGGCCGCAGCAAGGCGATGGGAAACCAAGGTGGCTCATTTCAGGCGCAAGTTTTTGTACATGCTTTTACTGCTGCTGCCCGTCGCCGGCGCCTTCGGCTACGCGCTGTGGGCGCGCGGCGTGATGCGTCCTGGCGCCGAAGCATCGACGGCAGCGGTCCTGTGCCGGCAAGCCCGGAAAGCGCTGGCAGGCCATGATCTGGCGACGGCACAGTCCTGTTTGCGCGAATGCCTGGAACGCTGGCCGCTTGACGCCGAAGCACATTTTCTCCTGGCCCGGACTTGCCGCCGGCAGGACGACACGGCCGGCTGCTTGCGTCATCTGGATGATGCCTCGGTGCTGCAATGGCCCAGGCAGGAAATCGACTTTGAGTACTCGCTGTGGCGCGCTCAGACGGGCGACCTGCGCACCACGGAGCCCGGGCTGCGCAGTCGTCTCGCCTCGTACACGCCGGACGAAGAATTGATCCTGGAAGCGCTCTGCAAGGGCTGCCTGGAAACGCATCTTCTCGCGGA
>DASZFN010001158.1:0-8617 GCA_035939715.1 Gemmataceae bacterium
GTTTATCCGGAAGGATGGCACTTTCTTTCCCGTCGTATTTACTTCCTCGCCCTTGATTTCGGATGGCAGGACCGTCGGGCTGGTGGTCGTCTTTCGGGATGTCAGCCAGCGCCAGCAAGTGGAGGAGCAGGTCCGCTTTCAAGCGCGGCTGCTCGACACCGTTGGACAGGCCGCGGTGGCCACCGATCCCGAAGGCCGGATCATCTACTGGAACCGGTTCGCCGAAACCCTTTATGGCTGGTCCAGGGAAGAAGCGCAGGGCCGCGACATCACCGAGGTTGTCGTGGCGCCGGCCGCGGTCGAGCAGGCGGCCGTGGTGATGCAGCGGCTGCGCGCCGGGCAAAGTTGGTCCGGTGAAATCATGGTCCGTCGCCGCGATGGAACGATCTTCCCGGCCTTCGTCACGGATACGCCCGTCATCGACGGCCAGGGAGAGTTGCGCGCCATCATCGGCGTCTCGACCGACATCAGCCAACGCAAGCGGCTCGAGGAAGGCTTGCGCTTCCTGGGCGACGCCAGTGCCACGCTCACGGCTCTGGTAGACTACGAGAGCACCTTGCAGAAGGTGGCAAGTCTGGCCGTTCCCTACTTCGCCGACTGGTGTGCCGTGGACCTGGCGGAAGGAAGCGGCTTGCTCCGGCGCGTGGCCGTGGCCCACGTGGACCCAGCTAAAGTCCGGCTGGCGCAGGAACTGGAGCAGAATTACCCACCCGATCCGCAGGCGCCCCGCGGGGCTTATCACGTCATGAAGACCGGCGCGCCGGAGATGATGGCGGAAATCCCCGATACCCTGCTGGTGCAGGCGGCGCGCGACGACAGGCACTTATGCCTGCTGCGGGAGTTAGGCCTGCGCTCTTACATGTGCGTGCCGTTGCAAACGCGGGGCAAAACGCTGGGCGTGATCTCGTTCGTCGCGGCAGAATCGGGCAAGACGTATACGCCGGGGGATCTGGCCTTCGCCGTGGAGCTGGCACAACGCGCGGCCATCGCCATCGAGAATGCCCAGCTCTATAGCAGCCTCCGGGAAGCCGACCGCTTGAAGGACGAGTTCCTGGCGATGCTGGCCCACGAGCTGCGTAACCCGCTCGCGCCCATCCGCAACGCCCTCCACATCATGAAGCAACCGGCGGCGAACGGCGCGGTCCTTGGCCAGTTCAGGGACATGGCCGAGCGGCAAGTGCAGCACATGGCCCGGCTGCTGGATGACTTGCTCGACGTGTCTCGCATCAGCCGGGGAAAGATCGAGCTCCGCAAGGACCTTCTGGACCTGGCCTCGGTTCTCAACCGGACGGCGGAGGCCGTCCGCCCCTTGATCGAAGAGCGCGGCCACGAATTCAGCATTGCCCTGCCTGCCGGACCGCTGCGCGTCGAGGGCGACGCCACCCGGCTGGAGCAGGTCATGACCAACCTCTTGAACAACGCGGCCAAGTACACCGATCCGGGAGGCAGGATCGCGCTTAGCGCCAGCCGGGAGGGAAGCGAAATCGTGTTGAGGGTCAAGGACACGGGCATCGGCATCGCTCCGGATATGCTGCCGCGGGTCTTCGACCTGTTCGTGCAGGCCGAGCGGCGCCTGGATCGGTCCCAGGGCGGCGTGGGCATAGGTTTGACGCTGGTGAGAAAGCTGGTGGAGCTCCACGGCGGCTCCGTGGAAGCGCGCAGTGAAGGCCATGGCCGGGGCAGCGAATTCGTGGTGCGTCTGCCCGCGCCGGCGGCCGACGCGCGCGGCGGACAGACGGGAGCAGAAGACGGCGGTCGGCCGGCGCCCGCTTTGGCCCGTCATCGGGTTTTGGTCGTGGATGATAACGTGGATGCCGCGGATAGTCTGGCGATGATATTGGGCTTGTCCGGTCAAGAGGTCCGCCTGGCTTACGACGGGCCTACCGCCCTGCTCACCGCCCAGGCGTTCCGCCCGCAAGTGATATTGCTGGACATCGGCATGCCCGGCATGGATGGTTATGAAGTGGCACGGCGGCTTCGGGAAGACCCGCGCTTGAAACCCGTGCTGCTGGTGGCGATGACAGGCTGGGGCCAGGAAGAAGAACGGCGCCGTTCTTTCCTGGCAGGCTTCGATCATCACCTGGTCAAACCGGCCGAACCGGATGTGCTGCAACGTCTGCTCGCCAGCTCGGTCGGCTTGGTGGGCTTGTGACCGCGTATTCAACGAAGCGAAAGCGTGTGAAGCTCACGTCGATCGATCGTGAAATGGGAGGCAGGCCCGCCACCAACCTGGAAAACGCTTGACGGGGGAAAATTTTCCCCCAACGGGAAATGCGGCAAATTCCGTCTGGTCCGTGGTACGGTTTGCACGAGCACTTGCCAGCACCGCCGCTTGACACGGAGAGTTCTGTGGCTTTAAATAGGTAAACCTTCTGCTCATAGCGGGCACGGCGGAGTCGGCTTGTGTAGGGCCGTGCGGAATCGACTCGCCATCGCATTCCATATCCACACCACTAGCCCCTTACACAGCCCTCATGGTGCGCACGGCCACCTGTCGAGCCCTAACTTTTGTTAAATTCGGGGCGGCCGCGGTCCTGGTCAAGCAAGCAGGGCGCAACGAAATGATTCGGGAGGTTCGCTGCACCAATGGAGACCTGCCATGAATAGAACTGCCCCCAAGCTCAAGAGCGACGCGCGGATGCTGCCGAAATGCCCCAGTGGCATTCAAGGGCTTGACGAGATCACAGGCGGCGGCTTGCCTAAAGGCAGGCCCGCTTTGGTTTGCGGCAGTGCCGGCTGCGGCAAGACTCTGCTGGCCATGGAGTTCCTCGTTCGTGGCGCGATGGACTTCGACGACCCTGGCGTTTTCATGGCCTTTGAGGAGACCGCGGAGGAACTGGCTCAGAACGTTCGCTCGCTCGGCTTCGATCTCGGCAGCCTGGAAGCTAAAAAGAAGTTGGTGATCGACCACGTCCATGTGGAACGCAGCGAGATCGAGGAAACGGGAGAGTACGACCTCGAGGCGCTATTCATCCGCCTGGGCTACGCCATCGATTCCATAGGCGCCAGGCGGGTCGTTCTGGATACGCTGGAAAGTCTCTTCAGCGGCCTGTCCAACACCGCCATTCTGCGCGCCGAATTGCGGCGCTTGTTTCGGTGGCTGAAGGACAAAGGCGTCACCACTGTTATTACCGCCGAGCGTGGCAACGGCACGTTGACACGTCAGGGCCTGGAAGAATATGTCTCCGATTGCGTGATCCTTCTCGACCACCGGGTGACCGAGCAGGTTTCCACACGCCGCCTGCGTATCGTCAAATACCGCGGCTCGGCGCACGCTACGAATGAATTCCCCTTCCTGATCGACGAGACAGGCATTTCCGTGCTGCCGATCACTTCGGCCGGCTTGCATCATGAAGCCGCCACGCAGCGCATCTCCACGGGCATTGAGCGCCTGGACGCCATGCTCGGCGGCGCCGGCATCTACGCGGGAAGCAGTGTTCTCGTATCAGGCACCGCCGGCACCGGCAAGAGCAGCCTCGTGTCGCACTTCGCCGGAGCTGCCTGCGAGCGCGGCGACCGCTGCCTTTATTTCGCCTTCGAGGAATCGCAGAGTCAGCACGTGCGCAACATGTGTTCCATCGGCCTGAATCTCGAGCCGTGGCTCAAAAAGGGCTTGCTGCGCTTTCACAGCTCGCGGCCGACGGCGTACGGTCTGGAAATGCACCTGGCGACCATGCACAAGCGGATCGAGGAGTTTCAGCCGCGCATGGTCGTCGTGGACCCGGTCAGCAATCTCATGGGCTCGGGCAGCGACAGCGAAGTCAACGCGCTGTTTGTGCGTCTCATCGATTATCTTAAAGGCAGACAGATCACGGCGGTCATGACCAATCTGTCGCAAGGTGGCTCGGCCCTGGAACATACCCAGGTGGCGATTTCCTCCATCATCGACACCTGGCTGCTGTTGCGTGACATCGAGTTGAACGGCGAGCGCAACCGCGGTCTGTACGTGCTCAAGTCGCGGGGCATGGCCCATTCCAACCAGATACGCGAGTTCCTGCTCACGAGCCAGGGCATCGTGCTCAAAGACGTCTATCTCGGGCCGGAAGGCGTGCTCACCGGCTCGGCCAGGTTGGCCCAGGAAGCAAAGGAGAAGCAAACTGCCCTGATACGGCGTCAAGAGATCGAGCGCATCCAGTCTGAGTTTAAACGGAAACAAAAAGCAACCGCAGCTCAGATTGCTGCCCTGGAATTGCAACTTCAGGCTGACCGCGACGAACTGGCACGCAGGCTGACGCTTGAAGAAGCTCTTGAACAGCAAGTCGACAAGGAGCGGGAGGAGATGGCCCAGAGTCGCAAGGCCGATAGCAATGGCAGTCGAACAAGCGAGGCAACTTCAAAGCGAGGACGCAAATGAACAAGCCAGCGAAAGCCGACGACGAAAACGTCCAGACAGCGACAGCGAGCACGGAACGGTGGGACCTGTGCCTTTATGTCGCGGGGCAGACCGAGAAATCGGCCCGCGCCGTAGAGAATCTGAAGAAGTTTTGCGACGACCAACTGCCCGGAAAATATACGATCAAGGTTATCGATCTCATTGAAAATCCCAAGCTGGCGCGCGACGACCAGATCGTCGCCATCCCAACGCTGGTGCGCAAGCTGCCGTCACCGATGCGCAAGATTATCGGCGATCTGTCGAACACGGAACGGGTCCTTGTCGGCCTCCAACTGCGGCCTGTGAGCTCCTAGCGTACCTGTGCTGGGGACCGGAGCCGTCACAAGACGAGGTGTCGCCAACATCACGAAGGATCAATGATGAGCATTTCGACTCCGAAGACTTATGAACAGTTGCTGGAAGAAAACGAGCATCTGCGCCAGCGGCTCGAAGAACCGGAGGCGACGATCGAAGCGATTCGTCACGGCGAGGTTGATGCCGTGGTCGTGTACGGACCCTTCGGCGAGGAGATCTATACGCTGGAAGGCGCGGATCGTCCTTACCGCCAGTTAGTCGAAGCCATGCAGCAGGGCGCCGCCACCGTGGACGCGCAAGGCGCCATCGTCTATTGCAATCGCTATTTTGCGGAAATGCTCGGCAAGCCCAAGGACGAATTGATTGGGACTCCCGTGCAAAGTCTGGTGGTGGAAACAGAGCAAACCATTGTGGCGGAAATGCTGCACAATGCTCACTTACAGGAAAGCATTCGCAACGAAGTTCGTCTCCGCAGAGGCGCCGACGGCGCGTTCCCGGCAGAACTGATCCTTCATACCTTGCCCTTTCGGGGCAAACTGTGCCTGATCGCCAGTGATCTTACGCGCCAGAAGCAGTACGAGGAGCTGCTTGAGGCGAGAAGAGAACTGGCCGAGGCAGGCCGGCGCAAGGACGAGTTTCTCGCTCTGCTTGGACATGAGCTGCGCAACCCGCTGGCGCCGATTCGCCACGCCTTGCAAGTAGTGCACATGCGCGGCGCCGAGCGCAGGAAGGACGTCCAAAAGGCATGGGAAATCATCGACCGGCAAATGACCCAGCTGGTCCGGCTCGTGGACGACATGCTTGACGTCAATCGCATTGCCCGCGGCAAAATCACCTTGTTAAAGGAAGCAGTCGATGTGGCAAAAGTGATCGCGCTCGCGCTGGAGAGTAGTCGCTCGTTCATCGAGGAGCGCGGGCACGCATTAGAAGTTGCGCTTCCTCCGGAGCCGCTTATGGTGGAAGTGGATCCGACACGCATGTCCCAGGTTTTTCTAAACTTGCTGAACAACGCTGCGAAATACACGCCGGCGGGCGGCCGTATCCGGCTGGTTGCGGAAAAGCGCGATGACCAGGTTGTCGTCCGCGTTCACGATACTGGGGTTGGCATACCCGCGGAGACACTCCCGCGGATCTTCGATCTCTTCATTCAGGAGGAGCGGACGCGAGCGCGCGCCGAGGGTGGGCTCGGCATCGGTTTGACGCTGGTGCGGCGGCTCACCGAAATGCACAATGGCACGGTCGAGGCCTGCAGTGCAGGACCCGGGCAAGGCAGTGAGTTCGTGGTCCGCTTGCCTCTCCTGGCGGACCCCGGTTGCATTCTCCCCGAGCGGCAGGACACGGACGGCCGCCACAGAATAGAACCGGAAACCAGCCGCCGCATTCTCATTGTGGAAGATAATAAGGATTCGGCTGAAAGCCTCGCCATGCTGCTCAGGCTGGCTGAGCACAACGTTCAGACCGTTCACGACGGTCGCCTCGCGCACCAGGCCGCAATGGTTTTTAAACCCGATGTAATCCTCCTGGACATCGGCTTGCCAGGCATCAGCGGTTACGAGGTGGTACGACAGTTGCGATCGGAACCAGCGCTGGCCACAACTGTAATCGTTGCCCTGACCGGCTACGGGACGGAAGACGACCATCGCCACAGCAAGGCTGAGGGTTTCGCGCACCATTTAGTCAAGCCCGTGAAATTCGACACTCTTCTAGGACTTCTCGCAGACGTGGAGCGGAGCACACACTGAATAGGGATGTCGAGGGGAGGGAAGTCGAGGGGTGTCGAGGAAGAGAAAAGAGGGAAGAGAATAGAGGACGCGACTCGATTCGGAATCGAGTTGCGTTCTGTTCTTCTTCCCTCTTTCTTCTTCCATTGTGCATTAGCGGCCGATCCCAAAGACGAGCCACAGGATGAGAATCAAGCTCACAGGCACGCCAAGCAACCAAAGACCGATCAGCTTCATAACAGTCCTCCTTTTCTGGATAATACAACTTGTTGTAGAGACGGTACGTTTAGGTCGTATGATACAGGGGCTTCCGCGTCCGATAGTGAGTCAGGTTCATCGGTTCGCCGGACGCCATCCATGCACCAATCACACTGCCCAGCAATCCCAACAGCAGCGCCGTAACCGCCCCCAGAGCGCTGTTGCGTGTCACCCGGGGAGTGTCCTCATGCCACGGCTTGACATTGCGGTTGTATTCTGCTTGCTGCGTCTTGAAGGTGGCGATTTCTTCCGACGTGGCGTTGGCGCCAGGCGGGTCAGGGTGAACGAAGGGTGTGTTGGCGGACGTTGCGGAATTCGGGCCGAGGCCGCCGTACCAGCCACCGAGGACGCTCGCTGCCCCCAGGCTGGCGGCCACCACCAGAATCGGCACCCGCCAATCGCTGCCGAAAAGAACGCACCGCAAACACTGAAGACGAGGGTCCAGTGTTCTACCTTTTGGGCAGCGGCGATGAGTGCCGCATCCATGACGGAGGGCTCGGCGTCTTCCGCCATAAGTTCCTTGCCCTCTTCAATCAGACCCTCCATGGCCTTGCACTTTTTACCTTTTGGACTGACTCCAAGGGTAGCGAGGATTTGCTCCAGGCGCTCGACGTGGTGTTTGGTTTGCTCCAGGTGTTTTTCAAAGCCGTTGCGCAGATCGGGCTCCCGGTGCGACCCGGGCTGCCCTCTATCTAGTCATCCGACGCTTCTAACTTTGCCGGAGCCAAAGCTGACATAACCGAACCCCGCAAGCGTTCGGTCGTGTCGGCCTCGAGTTGCTGCTTGTCTCTAAAGGTGTCCATGGCCCCCCAGAAGGCGTCGTAAGCGGGCGTTCGGCGCCTGTCGGTGGCGAGGGGGTCGGCCATGACCCCCTCGCTCCGGTGATCGAAGCCCAGAACGTAGTCCAGCCCGTGGTCAAGGACCGTGAGGAGGTCCACGAAGCCGTGTGCAGCCGGATTACCCGGCGTGGTGAACCCGCTATCGTTCCAGGGAGCGGGCTCGACAGATCTGTCCCAGCCGGCTGCGTTCACGTCCATCCAGACAGTGGCGCCGTTGGCAGTCCCGCGGTAGCCGCCGACCAGATCGGCGACCGGCATCATTGGGTTGATCAGCTTCGAGACACCCAGCCCCGGCGCACTCCCGCGGTCCGTGGCCGCGGCGAACACGGGTTGCGCCTGCCCTGATGTCAAAGTGCCCATCGAAATGCTGGTCGCCGGTCCGCCGCGTGCCAGCAAGGAATCAGGTGAAATGGGCAACAGCCCGTACACTGTCAAGTCGGGCATTAACCGCGTGCCGGTCGGGAGGTATTCACTCATAACTCCCGTATCCAGCTCGCCGAAGCCAATAACGTGGCCCAGTTCGTGCGTAAGGACAGTGAGCAGATCCATGTGGCCCTGTTCGCCCTGGTCGCCCGGCGTGGTGAACTCGCGATCATTCCTTGGAGTGGGATCGACGTACCAGTCCCAGCCGGCGGCGTTGACGTCGATCCATATTGCAGTGCCGTCGCTCATACCGAGCCAGCCGCCGGGCAGATCGGCAATCTGTACAGGGACCTTGGCCAGGCTGGAGACATCAAATCCCGCGGCACCCCAGCGGACTATCGCCTCGGCCAGAAGGGGTCGCACCTGGTCCGGTGTCAAAGTGCCGGCCCCAGTCCTGGGCGCCGGTCCCCCGAGTGCTAACATGGGAAGGGGGGGATTTGGCAACAGCCCGTACACCGTTAGTTGGCTAGTACCGCCCACGAAGACCTTTCCGTTTGCCACTAGGGGAATGCTGAACTTCGCCGCGATATCCATGGTATCCCGCGACCCGGTTTGGCTACTGTTGTACAGTACGTTGGCCAGGTTCGTTGGATCGTAGGCGAAGAGAATTCCCGGCGACGTCGTGCCGGTCCTTTCCACGGCCCAGAGAATCCCGTTGATGGTGCCGTTGGCGGAAATGGCAAGCATTC
>DASZFN010001159.1:0-1662 GCA_035939715.1 Gemmataceae bacterium
CCACAGGGTGCGGCCGCAGTGAGATCCAATACTCGTAATCTGGCGAGGGCTTCGCTTGTGGCACTGAGCAGCATAGAAGGACTATTCTTCGATAGGTCGGCTTTGTGAGGCTGACCTGACCAAGCCGGGACATTATCAGACCGCTGCTGGTGACCCGAACCGGACTCTTTGCGTTCCTCGCCACTCCTAGCCATGCCGGTCAACATGAAGGCCGGCGCGGTTAGCCTGAAGGGTGTGCGCGTCCCGATCGACTCCCACGCAGGAAGCAATGCGCGGGCGTCGCGTGGGGCAAGTTGCTCGGTCTTGCGGTTGAAATGGCCATGACGCTATGACGTTGTAGACAAGCGATCGAAACAATAGGTTTTCGGGGGAAGTCCCTGTGCTCGGTGTCCTTTACGCTGCTCTGGGCGCGTTCACCTTTGCGCTCAACAACGTGGCGATGCGCAGGGGGGTGGTGACGGGCAGCGTGCTGCAAGGCATGGCGCTGACCGTGCCGATCGGCGGGATTTCCTTCCTGGTCATGACCATCGCCTTCGGCGAGCTGGGCCAGCTCGTGATGTTCCCGACAGCGGCTTTCAGCTGGCTGGCATGCCAGGGCATCGTGCATTTTGTTATCGGCCGCTACTGCAACTACAAATCCAACCAGGTAATGGGCGTGAACCTCACAGCCCCGGTGGTCCAGCTGCAGGTGCCCTTCGCCATGTTGCTGGCGGTGGTGACGTTGCACGAGAAGTTCACAGTGCTGCAGGCGATCGGCGCCGCTTTGATGCTGGGCGGCTCCTTCATCACCCAGGGAAATGCCGGCAAGGACAAGACGGCGTCGACGCCGCCGCGGGCGGCAACGCGCATCCCGACCTTACCCTCGCAAGGGGAGTTCGCAGCGCCGGAACGGAAACCCAGACTGGCCTTCCAGCCGCGCGTGTTCTCAGGATACGTCTTCGGCTTGGCCGCGGCGATGTGCTATGGCAGCTCGCCCCTGATGGCCCGCCAGGCCTTCCTGCACGCGCCTGGCGCCAGCACGGCGGCCGGCGGCTGCCTTGCCTATACGGCCGCGACGCTGTTTCTCGCTGATCCTGCTCAAGCCCGGCGCCTGGCGCGACATCAAGTGCATGAAGCGAGAAAACCTGCCGTGGTTCCTGTCCTCGGCCGTGTTGGTCGCCCTCTCCCAGGCCTTCGTCTACGCCTCGCTTGCCGTAGCGCCGCTGATGGTGGTGACGCCCATCCTCCAGCTCTCTCTGGTGTTCCGGCTGTTCCTGTCGCAATTGATCAACCGCGACTACGAGGTGATGAACTCCGCCGTCCTCATCGGCGCGTTCACGGCGGTCCTGGGTTCGATCCTAGTCTCGCTCGACACCGATGAGCTGACGATGCTGCCGGGCTTGCCGCAGTCGCTCGCTGACTTCCTGCGCCACCGCCTCGCCGGCCAGTAAGAGGTGAATGCCCATTTTGGTGCCGGAAATGGGAAAGGTCACCGATAGCCAACCGAAACCGCCCTGCTCGGCCAACCCGATCGGATCCCGTGCTGTGTGACATGGCTCGATCGCTTGCTGGCCGGCTTTTTTATAAGCTAGAAGGCCTTCCCGACCCTCTCTTGAGCGATATTCATGGGTAGGCAAGGCTGCGATCGAAAAGCGTGGGCTTCAAGCCAAAGCGCGAGCTCTC
>DASZFN010001160.1:0-15033 GCA_035939715.1 Gemmataceae bacterium
GGAGGCGCCGGCGCGGGTTCGCGAGCTGGAGGCCTGGGGAGCGGTCTTCGACCGCACCAAGGATGGCCGGATCTTGCAGCGGAATTTCGGCGGCCACAAGTATCCGCGCCTGGCCCACGTCGGCGACCGCACCGGCCTGGAGATGATCCGCACGCTGCAGGACCACGGCATCCACCAGGGCATGTCGGTGTACATGGAATGCACCATCATTCAGTTGCTGAAGGACGGCGACCGCATCAGTGGCGCCTTTGGCTACTACCGCGAGCGCGGCCGGTTTGTGCTGTTCAGGGCCAAGGCGATTGTGCTGGCGACGGGCGGCATCGGCAAGGCCTACAAGATCACCAGTAATAGCTGGGAATACACGGGCGACGGCCACGCGCTGGCTTACCATGCCGGCGCGGAGCTGATCGACATGGAGTTCATCCAGTTCCATCCCACCGGTATGGTCTGGCCGCCCAGCGTGCGTGGCATCCTGGTCACCGAGGGGGTCCGCGGCGAGGGGGGTTGCCTGCGAAACAATAAGAATGATCGCTTCATGTTCGGCGATATTCCGGACAACTACAAGACGCAGACCGCCGACAACGAGGAGGAGGGATTCCTGTACGTGATCGGCGAAAAGTTCAACGGCAAGGACGCGCGGCGGCCTGCCGACCTGTTGACGCGCGATCACGTCGCCCGTTGCATCGTCCGCGAGGTCAAGCAAGGACGCGGCAGCCCGCATGGCGGCGTGTTCCTGGAGCTGGACAGTTTTGGGAAATGGATGAAGAAGCGCCTCCCCAGCTTCAACGCCGCCGAGCATTGGAAAAAGAAGCTGCCTAGCATGTATCACCAGTTCAAGGAACTGGGCAACGTGGACATCACCAAGCAGCCGATGGAGGTCGGGCCGACAACCCACTACGTCATGGGCGGGGTGCGCGTCGATGCCGACACGCAGATGTCGCAGAAGATTCCGGGCCTGTTTGCCTGCGGCGAATGCGCCGCCGGCATCAATGGCGCCAACCGGCTTGGAGGCAATTCGCTGTCCGATTTGCTGGTGCTGGGCAACCGTGCCGGCGCGTTTGCCGCGAAGTATGGCAGAGAAAACGCGGCGGGCCAGGTCTACAACGATCAACTACTGGAAGCGGAGCGCTGGGCGCTGTCCTTCATGGACTCGCCACTCGGCGAAGAGAATCCGTACAAGGTCCAGCAAGATCTGCAGGACATGATGCAGGATCTGGTCGGCATCGTGCGCCGGGAAGAAGAGATGCAGCGCGCGCTGGACGGGCTCCAGAAGCTGTGGGAGCGGGCCAAACGGGCGCGCGCGGAAGGCAATCGCGAGTATAACCCGGGCTGGCACACGGCGATGGATTTGCGCAATCTCCTGACTGTTTCCGAGGCGATTACGCGGGCGGCGCTTCTCCGTAAGGAAAGCCGGGGCGGACAGTTCCGCGACGATTTCCCCAGGAAGAGCAAGGAGTTCGCCAAGGTTAACTCCATAGTCTGGAAAAGCCAGGACGGCCGCATGGAAATCCGCCTCGATCCGATCCCGGAGATGCCGGCCGAACTCAAGGAAGTGATCAAGGAACAGAATGAAGGGAAGTTACCCGAAGAGCTGACCTAGCTCGGATGAGGAACGAGGAAAATTCATGGCGCAAGCCACATTTCGCATCTGGCGCGGCGACCCGAACGGCGGCACATTTAAGAACTATACGGTGGAGTACGGCGAAGGCACGGTTGTGCTCGACTGCGTGCACCAGATTCAGGCCACCCAGGCCGGCGACCTGGCTTGCCGGTGGAACTGCAAGGCGGGCAAGTGCGGCTCGTGCTCGGCGGAGATTAACGGCAAGCCGCGACTCATGTGCATGACGCGCATGGACACCGTGCCTACCGACGAGCCGATCACCCTTCAGCCCATAAAGACCTTTCCACTCATCAAAGACCTGGTGACGGACGTCTCCTGGAACTACAAGATCAATAAGCAAATTCCGCCGTTCAAACCGCGGCCGCCCGATGCCCCGGACGGCACCTGGCGCATGAGCCAGGAGGAAGTGGATCGCGTCCAGGAATTCCGCAAGTGCATCGAATGCTTCCTGTGCCAGGACGTTTGCCACATCCTGCGCGACCATCACAAGACGGAAGGCGAAGTCTTTGGCGGCCCGCGCTTCATGATTCGCGTCGCCAGCCTGGACATGCACCCGCTCGACACGGTGGACCGGCTGCCGCTTGTCAAGAACGAGCTGAACATCGGCCTGTGCAACATCACCAAATGCTGCACCGAGGTTTGCCCGGAACACATTCACATCACCGACAACGGCATCATTCCGCTCAAGGAACGCGTCGTCGATGAGTTCTACGATCCCATCCTGTGGCTATGGCGCAAGCTGTTCGGACGTAAAGAACGAAAGCGAATGGCCTTGCCCGTGGTTCAAACGAATTCCAGGTGAACAATGTGGACGAACTGCACCGTGGCAAGCCTTGTCTTTCTCTTGTGCGCAGTAACGGTTCGCGCCGAGGAATTGGGCGAGGAAGGCTTCGCGCACTCGGGCGACGTGAAGATTCATTACGTGACGATGGGCAAGGGACCCCTCGTTGTCATGCTGCACGGCTTCCCTGATTTCTGGTACACCTGGCGCGATCAGATGCCGGCCCTGGCCAAGCACTTCCAGGTCGTGGCCATCGATCTGCGCGGCTACAACAAGAGCGACCAGCCGAAGGGCGTGGAGAACTACACCGTGGACAAGCTGGTCGGAGATGTCGCTGCGGTCTTGCAGCATTTCAAGCAGGACAAGGCCGTCATCGTCGGCCACGATTGGGGCGGCATGATCGCCTGGTCGTTTGCCATGGCTCACCCGGAAAAGACCGACCGGCTGATCATCTTGAACTTACCTCACCCCAGGGGATTGCTGCGCGAGTTAGCAAACAATCCCGAGCAACAAAAGAACAGCGGCTATGCCCGCGCCTTTCAGGAACCCGATGCCGCCGGCAAGGTGAAGCCGGAGTTTCTCGTCATGTGGGTGAAGGAGCCCGAGGCGCGGAAGAAGTATCTGGAAGCGCTCAAGCGGTCGTCGATGGAAGGGATGCTCAATTACTACAAGGCCAACTATCCAAAGGCGCCGTACAAGACGGACCGGGAATTTCCGCCGGTGAAGTGTCCTGTGTTGATGTTTCATGGCCTGAAAGATCAATTTCTGTTGCCGGGTGCTTTGAACGATACGTGGAAATGGCTGGAGAAGGATCTGACGCTTGTCACCGTTCCCGAAGCCGGTCATTTCGTGCATCGGGATGCCTCGCAGTTGGTGACCAAGAGGATGGTAAGCTGGCTGGTTCAGGAACCAGACAAATAAATTAGAGATGCCGGAGGGCATGGCCATGCAAAGATTGATGATCCTCGGCCTCCTCTTCTTGGCCCCGTTCGGCCCTGCACAAGCTGCTGATTACCCGCAGCCGGCGCAAGGCGATTTCGTCATCCGCGATTTCCGATTCAATTCCGGCGAGACCCTCGCCGAGTTGCGCATTCATTACCGCACGCTGGGCAAACCGGCATTCGATGAGAAGGGAATCGCCCGCAATGCCGTGCTCATTCTGCATGGCACGACCGGAAGCGGCGGCAACTTCATTCGCAAGGAGTTTGCCGGCGAGCTATTCGGCGAAGGCCAACCACTCGACGCCACGCGCTACTTCCTGATCCTGCCGGACGGCATCGGCCACGGACAATCCAGCAAACCGAGCGACGGCCTGCACGCGCGCTTTCCCAGGTACGGCTACCAGGACATGATCGAGGCCCAGTACCGGCTGCTGACCGAGGGCTTGAAGATCAACCATCTCCGCCTCGTGATCGGCACCTCTATGGGCGGCATGCACACCTGGTTGTGGGGCGAAAAGCATCCAGACTTCATGGACGCTCTCCTCCCGCTCGCCAGTTTGCCAGCGCAAATTTCCGGACGCAATCGCCTGTGGCGGCGCATGATCATCGATACGATTCGCACGGACCCGGAATGGAAGGACGGCAACTATGCCTCCCAGCCGCATAGTCTGCGGCTGGCAGCCGAGATGCTCATGTTCATGAGCAGTAATCCGAGCGAGCGCCAGAAGGAAATGTCCACGCTCAAAGAGGCCGACGAGCAAATCGATCAGTTCGTTTCTCGCACCATGAAAGCCATGGATGCGAATAATGTTCTGTACGCCCTGGAAGCCTCCCACGACTACGACCCCGCGCCGGGCCTGGAGAAAATCCGCGCCCCGCTCCTGGCCATCAACTTCGCCGATGACCTGATCAACCCGCCGGAATTAGGCATTCTCGAGCGCGAGATAAAACGCGTGCCGCACGGCACGGCACTGCTTATCCCGCAAAGCGACAAGACCCGAGGCCATGGGACGCATACGCTGGCGGCGGTGTGGAAGGGAAAGTTGATTGACTTGCTGAGGCAATAGTCACGACGTGGTCCCCCTTTAGGTGTATTCACTGAATTTCGCAAATTCACGATCTGCTAGGTTAAGGCGCATGCCACAGTTAGTCGGCTCGGTCTGTGTAATCTGTCAACAACGGATCGGTAGTATTCTAGAAGGGAAATTCTGCAAACGCTGTGATGCCGCGGTCCATAACAGCTGTGTTGCACCGGATGCCGAACGTGCCGCCGAAGGTCACTGCCCAGACTGTGGTGCCAACGTTACTGAAGCAAAGTCCAAACGTCGGCAAGAAGAGCAAGAATTGCGCGCCCGCTTGTCATCTCGCACAGACCATCCGGTTTCTCGTGTCTGTCCCGAGTGTGGCCATGCGGAATACACACAGCGCAGACCTGAAGGCTGGGTCGCCTTCACCAAAGATCGCATTTGCAAGGCCTGTGGCACGCGTTATACGCCGCCTACTCCTACATGGGCGGCGGTTGTCTTAATCCTGGCTGGTTTGCCCCTCACCGGGTTTGGCGCGCTCAGCATTTTTCTCTGGTCGCTGCGAGGCGATCCAATCGGTTTGCCAGCAGTAGCGTGCGAGGGGTTCTTGGGCTTGCTTGGCCTCCTGGCCATCGTCCAGGGAATCAGGAGTTTGGTAGCTGCGAAAGACGATTTCCAGCACGGATGAGCCAGCAGGCAATAGGGGCAACATTCGGCGTGCTGGCTGTCGGCATCAAGTTGCGCACCAGTGAAGACAATTTGGACGACCGAAATCGCCACGCGACGCACACGTATAATTAACTGTGTTGCCTTGAGCGAATGCTGCTTCGCTTACCTGTGGCAAGGGTGTGCGCCAATGAGCCAGCCGAACAAACCGTCCAACCTGGGCAAGGACCTGTTGCCGATTCTTTGGCCGGCCGATTCCACGGCCATTGATCGGGTGTGCGGCATGTCGGTTAACCCGGCCACGGCTCGGGCTTCTACGCAGTACAAGGGGCAGACATTTTATTTTTGCTGCCCGTCCTGTTTGCAAAAATTTGCAGCAGATCCAGAACGCTATCTTTCGCAACAGGCAAATCACGGCCCGGCCCCACTCAGTACTCACTACTCAGTACTTAGTACCGGACACGCGGAAGCCGCTACCTCGCCGGGGACCTCACCACTCACCAGCAGCGAGACCACTCAGCGTTCACCACTCAGCAGCACGGAATACACCTGCCCCATGCACCCGGAAGTGGTGAGCGATCGACCCGGCAGCTGTCCGAAGTGCGGTATGGCCCTGGAGCCGCGCACTGTCACCCTGGAAGAAGGACCCAACGCCGAGTTGCTCGACATGAGCCGGCGTTTCTGGATTGGCGTCGCGCTGAGCGTGTTGCTGGTGTTGTTGCACATGGGACAGATGTTTCTCGTCTTGCAGCCGCACTTCCTCGCGGGAGCGTGGGTGGGCTGGGTCGAGCTGTTTCTGGCGACGCCGGTCGTATTCTGGTCAGGCTGGCCGTTCTTTCAGCGGGCGTGGGAGTCGCTGGTCAATCGCAGCGCGAACATGTTTACGCTCATCGCAACCGGCGTGGGAGCGGCGTACTTTTTTAGTCTGTTCGCTTTGTTGGCGGGAGAGCGAATACCGGCCGGGTTCAGGTCGGCTCATGGAGGCGCCGAGCTGTATTTCGAGACGGCCGCGGTGATTACGGTCCTGGTCTTGCTGGGACAGGTGCTGGAGCTGCGCGCTCGCGGTCAGACGAGCGCAGCCCTGCGGATGTTGTTGGGCTTGGCGCCCAAGACGGCGCGCATTGTCCGGCCGGACGGGCGGGAAGAAGATATTCCTCTGGACCTGGTGCATGCAGGCGATCAGCTGCGCATTCGGCCTGGTGAAAAGGTTCCCGTCGACGGAGTCGTCATGGAAGGCCGTAGCTCCGTGGACGAGTCCATGATCTCGGGTGAGCCGATTCCGGTCGAGAGGGAGCCCGGGGCAAAAGTCATCGGCGGCACGGTGAACGGCACGGGATCGCTGATCATGCGGGCCGAACACGTTGGTTCAGAGACCCTGCTGGCGAATATCGTTCGCCTGGTCGGCGAAGCGCAGCGCAGCCGGGCGCCGGTGCAGCGCGTGGCGGACCTGGTGTCGCGCTACTTTATGCCGGCGGTGATTCTGGTCAGCTTGTTGACGTTCGTGGCGTGGAGCCTGTGGGGTACAGAGCCGCGCCTGGCTAACGGCTTGGTATGTGCGATTGCGGTACTCATCATTGCCTGCCCTTGCGCGCTTGGGCTGGCCACGCCCATGGCGGTCATGGTCGGTACGGGCAAGGGCGCGCAGTCAGGCGTGCTCATTCGTAACGCCGAGGCGTTGGAGTCTTTTCACAAAGTCGATACCTTGCTTGTGGACAAGACCGGCACGCTCACGGAGGGCAAGCCCAGGCTGACCGCAGTCGCGCCGGCGCAGGGTTTCGCGAAGGAAGAGGTGCTTTGGCTAGCTGCCAGCCTCGAGCGCGGCAGCGAGCATCCTCTGGCGAGCGCGATTGTCGCGGGCGCGGAAGCACAGCGCGTGCAATCCCTGGCGGCGGTGCAAAACTTCCAGTCGGTCACGGGTAAAGGCGTGCTCGGTGAAATTGAGGGCCGAAAAGTTGTCCTTGGCCGTGCGGCGTTGCTGGCGGAGCACGGCATCAACCTCGAGCCGCTTGCGACCGAGGCCGAACGCTTGCAAGGAGAGGGTCAAACCGTCATGGTTATGGCAGTCGATGGCCGTCCCGCGGGGATACTTGGTGTTGCCGATCCCGTTCGGCCGTCTGCACGCGAAGCCATTCGCCTGCTGCATGCCGAGAAATTGAGAATCATCATGGTTTCCGGCGACAACACGACCGCGGCGCGGGCTGTGGGGCGCGCGGTTGGAATCGATGAAGTCATTGCCGAAGTCCTGCCCGATCAGAAGCGCGCGGTGGTTAAAGACTTGCAGGACAAAGGCCGTTTCGTCGCCATGGCCGGCGACGGCATCAATGATGCACCCGCTCTGGCGCAAGCAAACGTCGGCATCGCCATGGGCACGGGCACGGATGTGGCCATGGAAACGGCTTCCATCGTGCTCGTCAAAGGCGACCTGCAGGGCCTGGTCCGCGCCCGCCGCCTGAGCCGGGCCACCATGCTCATTATTTACCAGAACCTTTTTCTGGCCTTCATCTATAACGTTCTCAGCATTCCCCTGGCAGCTCTGGGAATTTTGCATCCCATTGCGGCGAGTGCTGCCATGAGTCTCAGCTCCTTGTCCGTGGTGGGCAATTCGCTGCGACTTCGGCGTAAAACGCTTTGAGGCCGGTACCTTCCACCTTCTCCGTAGCCGAATTCGCCACAATGCGGTTCTTCCGATGGAATTGCCGGCGTCGGCTCAATCACGGGTCCGCGTCGTCTGCAACCCTGGAGACGCGGCGAGCTAAATGTTACACTGCTGGGGCAAAGGAGAGGATCACATGGCCAAGCGAAAATCATGGCGCGACAAGCTCGCCAATGACAAGGACTTGCCCAAGGTCGTGCCGATCACCGGCAAGATGAGTACGCGCTCGGGCGAAGGCACGGTTGCGATTCCCGCGCCGCGCGAGGTCGACGCGATCATGAAACGGGTGCCGGAAGGCAAGCTGATCACCATCAATGAGATTCGCGCCCTGGTGGCGAAGAAACACGGCGCCAGCATCGGCTGTCCGATTACCACGGGCATCTTCGCCTGGATCGCCGCCCATGCCGCCGAGGAAGACGCCGCAGAAGGTGTAACCAGGATTACGCCCTACTGGCGCACTTTAAAGTCAGGGGGAGAATTAAATGCCAAATACCCAGGCGGCGTGAACCAACTGAAGAAACGTCTCCAAGCAGAGGGGCATCGCCTAATCGTGAAAGGCAAGCGCGTCATGGTGGTGGATTATGAAAACGCGCTGTGCAGCTTGCGCGTCTAAGTCATAAGCTCTATGTCTCCAGGGCAGCGCTATTGCTTCGACACCGAGTGAAGGGATTTTCATGCCTGTCTTTTACGGCCTGATGCTTCTTGTATACGCCGTCACGTTATTCGTCAGTGCCACACTGCTGTTTCTGCTTCAGCCGATGGTCGGCAAAATGATTCTGCCGCTGCTCGGCGGCACGCCGGCCGTGTGGAACACGTGCATGGTGTTTTTTCAGGCGATGTTGCTGCTGGGTTACACATACGCGCATGTCACGACCGCCTGGCTGGGCGTGCGCCTGCAGGCAATTTTCCACATCATCCTGCTCGCGATCCCGGCTATCGTTTTGCCCATTGTCGTGAATCGGGAGCTGGCGCCGCAGGGTGAAGCGAATCCGGTGTTCGGCGTCCTCCTGCTCCTGTTAGTCACGGCCGGACTGCCCTTTTTTGTTGTGGCCACGAGCGCGCCGCTGCTGCAAAAGTGGTTTGCCAGCACGGGCCATCCTGCGGCCGGGGATCCTTATTTTCTCTACGGCGCCAGCAATCTGGGCAGCATGCTGGCGTTATTGAGTTATCCCCTGGTGCTGGAGCCCAACAAAACCTTGCCCGGTCAGTCCTGGCTCTGGGCGCTGGGTTACTTCCTGCTGGCCATGCTCACCTGTGGCAGTGCCCTGTTTCTTTGGCTGGCGCCAAAACGCTCGGTTTACGCCGCGGACGGCTTGGCCAAAAAGAAGGAGCTGGTATCCACAACGCCTAATCCGAAAACGGCGGAGCCGGCGCCGAGTGTGGCGCGGCGTTTGCGCTGGGTCGCCCTGGCATTCGTTCCCTCCAGTTTGATGCTTGGCGTCACCACTTTTGTGACGACGGACCTGGCGGCGGTGCCGTTTCTCTGGGTGGTGCCGCTCGGCTTGTACTTGCTCAGTTTCATCCTGGTCTTTTCGCGCCTGCCGGCCGTGATTCATTGGATCATGGTCGGACTCCTGCCTTTGGCGGTGCTGGCACTGGTCTACATGATGCTGGCGGACACCAAGACGGTCATCTGGCGGCAAATCCTGCTGCACCTGATCGCTCTGTTCGTCGTGGCCATGGTCTGCCACGGCGAACTGGCGCGCGATCGTCCTGCGCCCAAATACCTCACGGGCTTTTACCTGCTCATGTCCGCCGGGGGAGTGCTGGGCGGGATTTTCAATACCCTGGTGGCGCCGCTCATCTTCGACTCCGTGAAGGAGTACGAGGTGGCGCTGGTCGGCGCCTGCTTGCTGATGCCGCGCCTGGGATCGAGAGAGCGCAGTACGCCGAGCCTGATCTATAATCTGGTGCTGGCCTGGGGCATCGGCACAGTTGGAGCGTACCTGGTGACCCTGGTCATCCGCGACCGGAAGTTGCACCTTAGGGACCTGATGGCCGCCCTCACCACGCCGGGGACGCTTATTTGCCTGGCGGCAATAGGCGTTTTGCTTACGGCCTACCTTCTCTGGGACAAACGCGATGCCTTGAACCGCGTCTTCGACGTGGTCTTGCCTGTACTTCTGGCGTTGTTCACGTTCGGCCTCTTGTGGGGTCTGGCCATTGCTCGGTGGAAATTCCCCTTGCTGAACCAGTGGCTCGAGTTCGACACGCAAACGACCGTAAGGGGCCAGGCAGCAACACATCACTGGGACTTGACCAAATATGTGATGTTCGGCCTGCCGGGAGCGCTATGCCTATGTTTCTTCTTCCGCCCCATCCAGTTCGGACTCGGCGTGGCTGCGCTGTTGCTGGTCGGCGGTCTATACGGGGCGCAGAACCAGAACACCGGACTTATCCGCCAGGTGCGCAGCTTTTACAGCATCATGAGAATTGATCGCTCCGTGGAAGAAACCGACCCGAGCCTGGACGAATCCGCTGTTCGCGAGTACCACTTGCTGAACCACGGCAACATCACCCACGGCGTGCAGCGCATCTACGATTGGCCGGCGCTTGGAGCGGAGATATTCGCACCCCTGGCCGCGTGCACGCCCGCCGACGCGGCGTTGTCCTCTCTCATCCGTTATCAAATCTGGACCGAGAAACATTATCCGGTGGCCTATTTCCATCCCAGCACGCCCTACGGCCAAATGTTTCTGTCGTTTACCGGAGAATACCGGAAGAAGAATATCGCGATCATCGGTCTTGGCACGGGCGGCCTGGCCGGCTATGCCTATCCCGGACAGAAGTGGCGCTACTTCGAGCTCGACCCGGCCGTCGAAAAGATTGCTCGCGATACGCGCTACTTTACTTACCTGGCCGACTGCGATCGGCGCGGCGTGGACCTCAAGGTCATTCTCGGCGACGCGCGCGTACAGCTCAGGAAGCTCAAATTGGAAAAGCCCGAGGACAAGTTCGATGTCATCGTCTTCGACGCCTTCACCTCGGACGCGATTCCGATCCACCTGGTGACTTATGATGCCTTCAAGGACTACCGCGACAAGCTAGCCGACGACGGCATCGTGGTCTTCCACATCTCCAATCGCTATGTCGATCTGAAACCGGTCATTGCCCGGCTGCAACAGGAGGCGGGCTGGGCCGGTCTGATTCAAGAGGATTTCGCCCTGGACGGAGACCCCGAACACTACGCCACCACGGTCATCATCCTGGCGCGTCGCAGGGAGGCTTTCGGCAAACTGGCGCAGGACGAACGCTGGCAAACACTGCGCGGCGATCCGCAATTTCCGTTGTGGACCGATGACTACTCCGATTTGTTAGGCGTGTTCAAGTGGCAGGATAAATGACGTGGGCCACTTGCCGGGGGAAGCAAGTGGCCCAAGGGGTTTGACGGGCAGGGTTCAGGGAGGAAAATTGGCGGGGGAAGCAATCAGCCTCGCATCGGACACGGACCCGGAGCAATCGAGGGTCGGGAGGACGGGAACCTCCAGGCAACCACTCCGGGCCCTGTCGCGGACGGGGGAATCCGGCCGAGTCATCGGGGGCAACGACTCGGCGGCGACGCGACAACCTGGCCAGTGCTTCCGCATTAGGGGGTCAGGTTGGCTTTCCTTATCGCAAGCCATGTGCCAAAGCCTGGGATCGCGTCCGCGCCGGACTGCAAACCGAACCGCGCTTGCTGGTTGCGTCGAACCGGCTCGGAAGACAGGCAACGACCAGCGGGAGTAAGATTGTAAGAAACGCCTTTTTCGCCATGTAAAAAGTACTTGCAAGGTCTTAAGGAACCTGCCTAGCGTTAGTCGGCCTTCCTGTTTTGCTCATCTCGCCTCGGCCTTTTAGAGGACCTCGTCACGCAGAACGACACACTAGGGATCAGCCATGAAATCACTGTCGCGGGCGTTCACATTGTTGCTGGCATTTGGATTGGTCGCCACGGTCCATGCCGATTGGCAGCCTGCCAAGGGCCCGCTGCTGACCCGCTGGGCCAAGGAGGTGCGGCCGGACAAGGTGCATCCGGAATATCCCCGGCCGCAGATGGTCCGTAAGGATTGGCTCAATCTCAACGGTCTATGGCAGCTTGGATTTGCCACAAGGGACGAGGCGCCCCCATTCGGCAAGGATCTGACGGAGCGCATCCTGGTGCCGTTTCCGGTGGAGTCGGCACTTTCCGGCATCATGAAGCACGCCGACCGTCTCTGGTATCGGCGGACCTTCACGCTACCCGCCGGTTGGTCCGGCAAGCGCGTGCTGCTGCACTTCGGCGCCGTTGATTGGCAAGCAACCGTCTGGCTCAACGGCAAGGAGCTCGACAGGCACCAGGGAGGCTATGACGCGTTTAGTCTGGATCTGACCGACGCCCTCAGGCCGGAAGGAGAGCAAGAGCTGATCGTCGGTGTTTCGGACCCGACTGACAAGGGCAGCCAGCCGCGAGGCAAGCAAGTGACCAGGCCGGGCGGGATCATGTACACGCCGACCACCGGCATCTGGCAGACCGTGTGGCTGGAGCCGGTCGCGGCGGGATATGTTGAATCGCTCCAGATCATTCCTGACGTCGATTTAGGCAGGTTCTACTTGACAGTGCGTGGTCAGAAACTGCCGGTAGACAGCACTTTGGAGTTGACCATTCTGGATGGCGACTTTCCCCGGGCCACCTGGACGTTTGAAAATCAACTCGGCAAGCCGCTCAACATCCCCTTTGCCAACGCGAAGCTCTGGTCCCCGGATTCTCCCAACCTGTACGGCCTGCACCTGGCGGTGAAGCACAATGGCCAACAACTGGATGAAGTGCAAAGTTACTTTGGCATGCGGAAAATTGCCATTGGTAAGGACGAGCAGGGTGTCACGCGGATCCTGCTCAACGGCAAATTCGTTTTCCAACTCGGTCCGCTCGATCAGGGCTTCTGGCCGGATGGCATTTACACCGCGCCCACCGATGAGGCTCTCAAGTACGACATCGAAATCACCAAGAAGCTCGGCTTCAACATGTGCCGCAAGCATGTGAAGGTCGAGCCGGAGCGCTGGTACTACTGGTGCGACAAGCTGGGCCTGCTCGTCTGGCAAGACATGCCCTCCGGCGACCGCAGCGTCGCGCCGGGCAAGGGGGAGATCATTCGCTCGTCAGAATCTGCCAGGCAATTTGAGCTTGAGCTGAAGCGGATGATCGATGGCCGCAGAAACCATCCCTCCATCATCATGTGGGTCGTCTTCAACGAGGGCTGGGGCCAGTACGATACGCCCCGGTTAACGAACTGGGTGAAGCAGTACGACCCTAGCCGGCTGGTGAATTGCGCCAGCGGCTGGAACGACATGAAGGTCGGCGCCGTCCACGATATCCATGTTTATCCCGGCCCAGGCGCGCCGCAACCGGAAGGGACAAGAGCAGCCGTACTCGGCGAGTTCGGCGGCCTAGGGCTCCCTGTGCCGGATCACACCTGGGAGAAGCGCACCTGGGGTTACCGCAACATGAAGGACCGCAGCGATCTGACGCGCAGGTACGAGCAGCTCCTGCGCGGCGTCTGGAAACTGAAGGACAATCCGGGCCTGAGCGCCGCCGTCTACACGCAAACCACGGATGTCGAGACCGAGGCCAACGGCCTCCTGACCTATGACCGGGCCGTGATCAAGATGGACCTCGAGCGCGTCGCGGCAGCAAATCGCGGCGACTTCTCCCATGTGCCGCAGATAACAGAAGTCGTGCCGACGTCAAAGGAAAAGGGCATCGTCTGGAAGTATTCGCTGGAAAAACCTGCAGGCGACTGGTTCAAGCCGGACTTCGACGACTCCGCCTGGAAGGGGGGCCAGGGCGGATTCGGCACGAAGGGCACTCCCGGCGCGGTCGTTCGCACGCAGTGGAAAACGTCCGACATCTGGCTGCGCCGCGATTTCGAACTTCCCGAAACCAAGCTGGCCAGCCCGCATTTCCAGGTGCATCACGACGAAGACGTGGAAATCTATCTCAACGGCGTGCTTGCCGCCAAGGCGCCCGGCTTCACGACCGATTACGAGGAGCTGCCCATCAGTGCCGAGGCGCTGGCCACGCTTAAGCCCGGCAAGAACAAGCTTGCGGTGCATTGCAAGCAGACGACCGGCGGACAGTACATTGACGTGGGGATTGCGGACGTGAAGTGAGCATCCGGGGCCGGAGCCACAACATCGCATTTCATCTGGAGAGAGCTATGATGCGTAACCGTTTTGCCGCTGTGATGACGGTGCTGTTCGTGCTCGGCCCAGCCCTGGCGCAGAAGCCGGTGCCCGGATCTGCTGTCACGCCGCCCGCGGCCAGTGACCCAAACAAGAAGATCAAGGAGATTGCCGGCACCGCCGAGTTTTTGCGACTGTTGCCCAAGCCGTTCGCCACGCTCAAGGCGCTGGACGCAAAAGCCCGGACCGTGACGCTCCTGTTTGAGGGCGAGAAGGTGGCGAAGGTGTGGCCGGTCGAGGCCGACGCTGAAGTGCTGGTCAGCGCTTGGTGGGGCCGGCTCGAGCAATTCCAACCCGGCGCCCGCGTGTGGACATGGCTCAAGCTGGACCGAAAGAAGAATCCGACATCGGTCGTCATGCTTGCCGACGAGCTAAGCGAGTTCGCCATGCACGGCAGCCTGCGTCAGAAGCCCGGTCAAAAGGCGCCGTTCACTACCGAACAGGTGGAGGCAAAGCGGGCCGGGCAAACGAAGTGGTTGCGGCAGCGGTGGACCGAGGACGGGCTGCCCGGCACGCTTACCTTCCACCACGTCTTTAGCGGGGAACTGGAACTTACGCTCGACCATGAGGCGATGCGCTGGGGCCGGTCGCTCGTTGCCGGCGCAGTGGTTCACCTGACTGCCGACCCGCCCATCCAGGCGGTGGTGAAAGCCGTAAGCCCGTGGCGCGAGCGGACGGTGGTCCGGCTCGTCGTTGGCGAACTGGAATCGTCGGAGCTTAAGATCGGCCAGCGTCTGGGCCTCAAGATGACCCCGCCGGCCGAAACAGCGGAGCCCTACCCGCTGGACATGGACCGGTCGCGTTCCCCGGCCGAGCGCGTCGACTGGTTCCTGGCGAGCATCTATTGCACCTGTGGCGTAAGCAAGGATGTCTGCACCGGCCATTTCTATACCCTGGCCAGTTGCAACCCCAACGGCTGCGGCATGCCCCGGCGCATGCGCAACGACCTGCAAGCCATGATGGACCGCGGCATGACCGACCGCCAGATCTTCGACCAGCTCATCAAGGAACAGGGGCCCCTCCTGCTACGGCCGCACCTTTTGCCGTGAGGCGGCTTACCTTGCCGCACGCTGGCAAAAGCACGCTCGGTCCAGTATACTCGCGGCAAACGAACCCTTCCCTGAACGGCCTGTCATGAACGACGTGAC
>DASZFN010001161.1:0-5630 GCA_035939715.1 Gemmataceae bacterium
ATTAACATAGTATACTCATCCTAACGAGACGCCTTTCGCAACGGAAACAGAGGAGTCTTCCATGAGTCGCCATCGCTTCTCCTCGCTGCTGGAGCCCTATCGCGTGCCGCAACCGCCCCAAGCCGCCGTCACATCCGAGGGATTTGTTGTCTGCCCGTTGCCCGTGCAGCAAGCTCTGTCGCTGCAGCAAATGGTCTTGCAGAACGCGCTGTATCAGCTCGCCTTTGAGCAGACGCAGGCTCAGCTGCGGCCTTCGTTGCCGGAACGGGACCTGCTGGCTATGTGGAATTGATCCCGAGACGGCGTCATAGCCCCGCGCTTTCCGATACCTCGCGAGCAAAGCCGGCCCAATCCGCGTCATCGCGGCCCTTGGCCACCGTCGCCGTCAGCCGCTCATGGATTAAGGAGGCCAGCGGCATCGGCACGAGCCCCTCAGCCGCCGCCTGAAGGATCAGCCCGTAGTCCTTGCGGATCAGCGACGGCCGTGCCCCCACGGGCTGATAATGCTCCGACGCGATCAGGGCGCCGTAGCCCCGATAAACAAAGCAGTCGAAAAGTGTCTGCGTGAAGAAATCGCAGGTTTGTTGCCGCGACACGCCATGTTTCTGCGCCAGCGTGAACGCCTCGGCCATCGCCTCGATGGCGGCGCCGAGCAGGAAGTTGCCGGCCAGTTTGATTGCGTTGGCAGCGCCGGGGTCATCCCCAAAGTCAAAAATCCGCTGCCCCATGGCCGCCTGCAACGGTCGCACGCGTGCTCGGGCCGCGGCGTCGCCCGAGGCCACGATCCACAGCTTTGCCTGGGCGGCTACTTCGGGCTTGCCGAAGACCGGCGAACCGACGTAGCGACCGCCGCGCTCCCGGTGCAGGTCCGCGAGTCGCCGCGCCGTGCGCGGGGCGATCGTGCTCATCGACAGATGAACGCCGTCGCCCAGGCGCTCCACCAGGCCGTTCGCGCCTAGAGTCACTTCCTCAAGCGCCCGATCATCGGACACCATGGTTACCACGATGCCGCCGGGCGCGGCCGCCTCGGACGGCGTGCGGGCGAGAATAGCTCCCTGGTCCAGCAAAGGCCGGGCCTTCTCGGCGGTGCGGTTGTAGACACTCAGGCCGAAGCCGGCCTTGAGAAGGTTGGTCGCCATGGCGACACCCATGGCGCCCAGGCCGATGAAACCGATTGTCTCTTTCATGCGCGTTCCCGTCCTTTCGCGTGTGTGGAGCCGATCACTTCGTGCTCGGGACCAGGCTGCCCGTGAACAGGGAGAGCATGGCCCGATTGAAGGCCGGTAGGTCCGCCGGCTGCCGGCTGGTCACCCAGTTGCCGTCCGCGACGACCTCCCGGTCCAGCCAGATACCGCCCGCGTTGCGAATATCGTCCTGGATAGTGTGATAGCTTGTCAGCGTCCGTCCAGGCACCAGCCCGGCGGACACCAGTTCCCAGGGCGCGTGACAGATGGCGGACAAAGGCTTGACCGCTTCCTGCATCGCCCGCAGAAACGCCTGCACCTCTGGCACCATACGCAGGCTGTCGGCGTTCACCGTGCCGCCGGGAAGATGGACCGCGTCGAACTCATCCGCGCTAATGTCCCCGATGGTACGATCCACCTTCACCTTGATGGTCTTGTCGAGGTCGTGGCGCACTCCCTGGATCTCGCCGCGTTTCAGGGAAACGATGGTGACCTTGGCCCCGGCCTTCTTGAGTGCCTGCACCGGTTCCGTCAGCTCCGTTTCTTCAAAGCCGTCCGTCGCAAGGACAGCCACGCGAAAGCCCGTTAGCTTAGACATGATGATTCTCCTTGGTTGAGGGTTTGCTGTTGTTGATGCTGTCAGGAACGTACTCACCATCGTGTTCATGAGTGCTTCCTTTTGGTTTGTCCAAGCAACCCAGCTTCCATGAACGCAGGGTGCGTGCCAAATGGCGACGCGCGCGGCGTTTCAGCTTTCCTGCATTTTTGCGGCGGCTCAGCGATGCCGCCACGGAATGCGACATGCGGTCCTCTTTGCGGGTAACTCACGGTGGGCAGTTTTCTAGCCACTCAGACACCTTACGTGCCACCAGCGTCCGACCTGGTATTCCACGGCCGGTTCCCGCAGGAATCATTTAGCGGCGGGAAAGCAGATTGGCGCGTCACGGGCAAATCGTGAACACGCCGAACACGTCATTGTTGCTGGCGGAGGCGGTGTTGCCGAAAATGTGCGCCACCGTGTACGGGTCCAGGCAGACGGTTCCGCGGGAAACGAAATAGACGCCGCCGCCTATGCGTTGACCAGTGCCGCCGCTGGTGCCGGGCGCACCGCCGATGGCCTTGTTACTACTGATTGTGCGGACGGTGATCGCGAGATTTGATGGACCATCGCGCTTGTCAAAATCGGCGGAAGCTTCTGCCAGGTTGTCGGCTTACCGTGTTAACCAGCTGGTTCCCAGGTCAATCATTATGAGCAGGGTAAAGCTGGTATGTTGTCTACCTGATCGGTTACCTGGTTACGAGTAAGCCGGCTAATCACAAGGCCGTGCGACTGGATCTTGCTTCGTAAACTCAATCGGCTGATGCCGAGGATGCGCGCGCTCCGAGCTTGATTGCCGCCGGTACAATTTAGTACGTAGGTTAGTAAATCACGCTCCAGGGATATGACCGCCTCGGAGTAGAGATTCTGCGAGCCGGCGCGCATGCGCTTGTCGAGAAATCCGGCTATCTCCAACGACAAGGGGGTTTTCTGCGTTTCCTGCTCTTTGCGCAGGAAAGCGGGCAGGAATTCGGGGAACAGAATCGGGCCGGTCGCCCGCAGGAGCGCCTGGCGCAGGACATTCTGCAATTCCCGGATGTTGCCGGGCCACGGGTAGCGCTCCAGGATGGTCATGGTCTGGGGGGCAACTTCCCGAACCGCCTTTCCCAGCTCCCGATTGAAGCGCTTGAGGAAGTACTCGACCAGGAGGTGCAAATCGTCGCCGCGCTCGCGCAACGGCGGCAGGGTGATGGTGAAGCAACTGAGACGGTAGTACAGGTCCAGGCGGAAGCGGCCAGCGGCAACCAGCTGTTCCAGGTTGCGATTCGTGGCGGCAACCAGGCGAACGTTCGTGCGCACGGTCTCGTTGCCGCCCACGCGCTCGAACTGCTGCTCTTGCAGCAGCCGTAAGGTTTTCGTCTGGGCCAGCGGCGTCATGTCGCCGATCTCATCGAGGAACAGGGTCCCGCCCGCACATTGCTCGAATTTGCCGATCCGCCGCCGGTCTGCGCCGGTGAACGCCCCTTTCTCATGGCCGAACAGTTCGCTCTCTAACAGGGTCTCGGGAATGGCTGAGCAGTTGAGGGCCAGGAAAGGCCCGGTCGAACGGCGGCTATGGTGATGGATGGCGCTGGCCACCAGCTCCTTGCCGGTGCCGCTCTCGCCCAGGATGAGCACGGTGATGTCCTTCGGCGCCACACGGCCCATCGCCTTGTAGACTTCTTGCATCACCTGGCAGCCGCCAACCAGCGCGTACGACGGTTCCGGCGCCGGTTCTTCGGGGGCAGTAGCCGGGATGCGCATCAGGTGACTCATCGAGGCCACCCGCTTCACCAGCTCTTCTAATTGCGGAAGCTGCAAGGGTTTGACGAAATAGTCATAGGCCCCCATTTTCATCGCTTCGATGGCCGTGTCGGTGGTACCCTCGCCGGTGATGAAAATGACCGGAATCCGGTCATCCCGGTCATGGATGTACCGAAAGGTCTCGAAGCCAGACTGGTCCGGCAGGCCGATGTCCAGAAGCACGACGTCAGGCCGCTGCTGGGCAAGCAACTTCAACCCCTCGGTAGCGGAAGGGGCCGTCAGCACCGTAAGCCCGTGCTCTCGAAAGATCTGGCCGAGCTTATGGAGAGCCGAAAGCTCGTCATCAATGATTAGCAAAGTAGACATCGTCGTCCCCGCTGGCGCAATGATCCTGGAGAGGGGATCGCTTTCGTTTGGCAAAGGAGGGCCGGCTACCAGTCGAAATCAGCACATCATCCGCTGTTCACTATTCACGGGAGCCGCTAGGTTGCTCAATTGCTTTTGGATCCACTGAATCTGGTCACTCAGGCGAACTACCTCAGCGGCTATTCGCTCCAGCGATTCCTGGATTTGCTTGGATTCTTCCAGGTGACCCATTTTTGTACCGCCGCTCTCTGAGCGGCGCTTTCGTGGTGCCATTAAGATAAAAGCCCCAAGGGCGGCGTGGACAAACGGCCAGTGGGGCAGCAAGTCCAAGTCCTGGGCGTTCTTGCCACGTCTCCCCTATAGGTGGAAACGGGATTCGGGGCTGGCATGCGCCATTTTTGAGGCTATGCCAAAAGGGGACCAGAATGCCTGTCGAAAAACCGTGCTCAGTGAGTACAGCTGTTGGATGAGTTCGAAGTTGAGAATCCGGGGGACTGGAGGGGGGAAAGGCACCGCGTCCGGCTAAGCCAGTCCCCATTCTTAGTAACTGCTCGGCGGACTGCTGGACGCCGGGCTCATCGAAGACGAGCCTGAGTAGGTGTAACCGTCCCCGCTTGGCGGTGATCCGCCTGACGGGCTTGTCGAGCTATCCGTCGTACTGGCGTCGTATGGACCGATCGGGTCACTGAGGATCTGGCCAAGCAGCGAGTAAGTGATCGGCCAGAACACGCCACTGCTGCTTTTGACGCTGGTGCGAACGGTATAGGTGCCCGTCTGCAGATAGACGACGCCGGTCGCGGGAGGCTGGCCTGTTGGAGCATCAATGGTGAAAACCAGGTTGCCTGACTGATCATAGATGGCCAGCGTCACCACGGCACCGGCCAAGCTGCTGCCGTTGTCCGCGCTGAGCAAGAAATGGAACAGGCCGTCCTGGTTCATGACCAGGGTCGAGGCGTTGGCGCTGGTTGGCGAAGAGAGAGTGCTGCTCTCCAACGTGCTGACCGTCACCGGGGGGTGATTGGCGTCGAACTTGATACCCAGGACATATTTCCCGGTGTTGTTGGGCCCATTGGGGTTGAGTGCCGCGACTTCAACGTAATAGGTGGCGTTCGGTGCCAGGCCGGGAATTTGGATGGAATACGTGCCGTCGCTGTTGGCCAGCACCTGCAGCACCGTCGGATTTTGCTGCGCGTCATAGACGTGTATGACGGGATGCAGCCCGTCGGGGGCCATCGCCCAGGCCAGGGCATGCAGGACAAAGCTGGTGCCGCTCGGGGCGGCGGGAGATTGAATCTGGTAGAAGTTCTGGTCCGACGAATCCGTGATGCTGTCGCGCCAGACGTAATCGAAGCGCTGGTCCGTCTTGTTCGCCCCAAAGGTCGGCAGAAGGGGTAGCGCGTCCTGAATGCGGTCATAGAGATGGCCGACGGTGTTCACCAGCGGGAAAACCACGTTCGATTCGAGCGAGGTCACAGAGTCGTGATAGGACAGATAGACGCGATAGCTGCCGATGCCGAAGACGCTGCTGGTGGCATCGGTCACCTCGATGTAATAGGTGGATTGCGGCTGGACGTTGTTGATGGTGACGCTGAGATCGCCATGGAGGGGGTCGGACGCGGCGGCCGACTTTTGCAGATTGAACGAAGCATCGTAGACCGAGACGCTGGGTACGAGAAGGCTCAGCCCCGAAGTCTGCACCTTCACCGTCCAGGTACCATTTAAAGCCGTCGGCGGCGTCG
>DASZFN010001162.1:0-2585 GCA_035939715.1 Gemmataceae bacterium
CGTAGCCGCCCAGGATGACGCCGAAGACCTCGCTCGACATGACCGCGAGCATGTAAAAGACCGCCACGTTCATGTTCTGGGCAACAACGCCGTTGCCGAAGGGCAAGGCCACAAAGGCCAGGAAAGAGCCGGCCAGGGCGATGTAGGGCCCGAGCCGGAACAGCATGTGATCGGCGTTCGTCGGGATAATGTCTTCCTTGACCAGCAGCTTGAGACCGTCGGCGAGCGTTTGCAGCCAGCCGAACTTGCCGCCCACGCGGGTAGGTCCCAGGCGGTCCTGAATGCGCGCGGACACCTTGCGCTCCAGCCAGACAAAGAAGATGGCGGAGAGCAGCATGAAGGTGATCAGGATGACGGCGGCGATCAAGGCGACAAGCAGCGCCGCCAAACCCGGCGCCAGGCCTAGTCGAGTGGAGAGAAACTCCGTCAAGGTATCTGAATCCTTCGCAGCAGGGCGATTACTCTTGCGGGGAAGCTATTGGGCGTTACTTTATGCATGCGGACAAATGTTGGCAAGCACTTAGGATAGTTGGGTCGCAGTCACGGGTAGGCGCCTCAAGCCGCGCTTCCAGGCTTCCCAGGATTGACTTTGATCCATGAAATCGAGGGAAGAACGCACGGGATTGTTTACGAAGTCCAGCTTCAAGTCCGTCCGCCCGCAATGCCGGCGGCCTCTGCAAAACTACCGGCTGCCGGCCATCTATCGGGTTCTTGGCGACCGCAGCGACGAGCCAGCGTCGGCTATCGGAGAAATGGCGCGTACGCCACAGTTGGCGGCCGTGGAGGCGGCCCTCTTTGCGGCCGATGAGCCTCTCCATGCCCGGCGCCTGGCACTGGCGGCCGGTCTAGCCAACGGCAATGAGGCACGGCGGCTCGTCCGTAAGCTGCAGGCTTTTTACGACCAGGATGGCGCGGCCTTCCAAGTGGAGGAGCTGGCCGGCGGCTATCAGCTGCTGACACGTTCCGAGTATCACCGCTGGCTCGTGCGCCTGCGGCGCACAGGACATGATCTGCGCCTGTCGGCGGCCGCCCGCGAAACGCTGGCGATTGTCGCTTATCGGCAGCCGGTCATGCGCGCCGAGGTGGAAGCGATTCGCGGCGTGCAATGTGGCGAGGTGTTGCGTCAGCTCATGGAGAAAGGGCTCGTCCGCATCGCGGGCCGCCATGATTCGCTCGGCCGCCCCGTGCTCTACGGCACCACGAGAAAATTCCTGCAAATCTTCGGCCTCAAAAGCCTGCGCGAGTTACCGCAGGCGGAACAATTGCGACCGGTGCCGCCACGCAAGGCCGCGGAAGAAAGCGAGCAGGAAATGTGAGGCTATCATGACCGTGTGCGGCACCACGGGGCTTGTCCCCGTGGACCGGTGACAGGCAGCCAGATCCGTGGCATCGAGGAATTTATCGCCGCCGCCGGGCTTGTCCCAGTGGAGCGACGATTGTCAGCCGGGCCGTCAGTCGTGGCTCCACCGGGACAAGCCCGGCGGCGGCCATCGGTATGCAGGCATCGGTTACTGGCTACCAGTCGTCGATCCACCGGGGCGAGCCCGGCGGAGTCCTTTCGGCGAAATCACGCACGCTGATTCTAATGACGCAGCGACTAGCCTTGCACGACCGGATTGCGGAGCGTGCCGATGTTTTCGATCTCCACTTCCACGACATCGCCGGGACGCAAGAATACCAGCGGCTTCCGCGCCATGCCCACGCCGGGCGGCGTGCCTGTGAAGATCAGGTCGCCCACCTGCAGGGTGAAGACCTGCGACAGGTAGGCGATCACGGCGCCGACCGGAAAGATCATCTGCCGGGTGTTGCTGTCTTGCATTACCTCGCTGTTCAGGCGCAGGCAGATGGACAGGTTCTGGGGATCCGGAATTTCGTCGGCGGTGACCAGCACCGGGCCTGTCGGGGCGAAGGTGTCAAAGGTCTTGCCGGCCATCCATTGCTTGCCGTCCTTTTTGAGTTGCCAGTCGCGCGCCGAGACGTCGTGGCCGACGGTGTAGCCGGCGACGTGTTGCATGGCTTGATCCGCGCGAATGTTCCGGCCGCCCTTGCCGACGACCACCACCAGCTCCGCCTCGTAATCCACTTCCTGGCTCACCGGCGGCAGCAGAATCGGTTCGCCGTGGCCGATGAGCGCCGTGGCGTACTTGCTGAAGAGCACCGGCTCCCTGGGAATCGGCACGCCCCCTTCCTTGGCGTGGTCTGCATAGTTGAGCCCCAGGCAGATGATCTTGGGCGGATCCGGCACGGGCGGCAGCAGTTTCACTTCCGCCGCGGGATAGCCCGCCGCCTTCTCGCGCCGTCCCGCCTGGGCCGCCGCCTTGAACACACCCGGTCCCTCCGCCAGCAGCGCCCGCATGCTGGACGGCAATCCCGGATCGCTGGCGTGCAGATCGACGTAGCGCTCGTCATGGAGGATTGCGACGCGCGGGCCGTGAGGGGTCTGAATGGTTGCCAGACGCATGAGAGCCTTTCTTGTCGGTGGTCAGTGGACCGGTTTTGCCGCGAGACCACTCCATAACATACCGCGGCCGTGCCGGCAAGGGGCCGGCCATGAGAGTCCCCTTGCAGACCGGTCAAACCTGACT
>DASZFN010001163.1:0-2159 GCA_035939715.1 Gemmataceae bacterium
CGACAAGGCGGAGTCGTAACCGGTGGGCCGGCACCGATGACGCGGAAGGACCGCTCCCGGTTCCTGTCGAAGCTGGATGAGGCGGTCCATGCCGTGCGCCGCGCTCATCGGCTGCGGGACTGAGTGCGAGGACGGAGGAGACGGGCCGCCGAAGGCGCCTGACGTTGACGCCTTCAGGCAAACCGAATCACTGTCACCCCTTATTCCGTAACCGGCAGAGCTGTACGGGGCTGCGTAGAGCGTCACCTTCTTCCCTGGGGACTTTCCCATTTTCGGACATTTGCGGGGGTAGCAGCTGGACAAATGCGGGGTGAACAGCTGCAATAGCCGGAACCCATTAATCTCCGGTTATCGGCAGGAGCCACCCCGTGAGCATGGTAGCCCTCTCCCCGCAAATCGGCAGCGCCTTCTTCGTCCTGTGCGGCCGCCACGGCGCCGTCACGCTTCATGCCCAAGACCGCGGCATCAGCCGCCAGCGCGTCTATCGCGAAGCCGCTGCGGTCGCCTCGGCCGTCGATGGCTCCGCCGCCCGAGCCCGCCAGGAAGAACTGGCCGGCCAAGTCGCGGCCGCCCGCCAGACGATCGCCGAACACGAAGAACGGCTGCGCTACGCCGTGGTCGTCGATGCCGATCGGCAAGCCGAGTTTGCCTCGTTGGCCCAGGCGGAAGGCGTCAGCTTGCCGACCGCCCGCCGGCTCCTGCAAGTCGTTTTGGGCGAAGCCACCCCGAGCGTGGCCACGCTGGGACGTTGGACGCATGAGGCATCTGTGCGCGCCGGGAGCTTGTTGGCCGTGCTCGATCCGGTGGCGCGACCCGGTGTCCGGCAAGCAGCCGCCGACGAGATCTTCGTCGGCCGCAAGCCGATCCTGATGATGGTGGAGCCGGACAGCCTGTGCTGGGTCGGCGGCCGCCTGGCGGAACACCGCGATGGCCCAACCTGGGCCCAGGAATTCGGCCAACTACCAGCCCTGGAGCAGGTGCTGCGCGATGGCGGCACGGGCATGGAGAAGGGTCTGGAACAGATCAATGCCGAGCGCACCCGCCAAGGCCAGCAAGCGGTGGTCCAGCAGTTGGATCACTTTCATGTGCAGCAGGAGGCCCGGCGGGCGTGGCGGCGCTGGCGCAGTCAAGCGGCGCACGCCTTGGAGCAAGCCGAGCGCGCCCAGAAGGAGGTAGAAAAACACGAGCGCCGCGGCCTGAACAAAAGTGGTGTGGCCGCGCAAGCTCGCCGTTGCTGGCAAGAAGCCGAAGCGGCCATGGATCGGTGGATCGCCGCCGAAGCGGCCTGGAAGAAACTGGAGCCGGCCCTGGAACCATTCACTGCCGAGGGAGGTTTGAACACCCGGCAGCGGGCGGAGGCGGTCGTGGCAGCGGTCTTGCCGGCCTTGGCCGGACCGGAGTGGGCCAAGGTGCGGCGGATGCTGCTGCGTCCGGAGATGTTCACCTACCTGGATCGTCTGCACGAGCAAGTCGAGGCGTTGCCGGGTGACCCAAGCGTAAAACGTGCCCTGGTGCGTGCCGAGATTGTCCGTCGGCAGCCGAAGCGGACTCAGGGCGAAAGCGTGTCTGCGGCCGCGGCTCGGGGAATCCTGTTGGTGACGGCGGCGTTGCTGACTCTGGGGGGCGAGTCGGTACAAGAGGTAGCTCAAGAGGTACGAAAAGTCTTACGGCACACCTGGCGCGCCAGTAGCATGGTGGAAGGGTTGAACAGCGTGCTGCGGATGCACCAGGCGCGGCACCGCCGGCTCACTCAAGGAATGCTCGATCTGAAGCGCCTGTACTGGAATTGCCGGGCGTTTCGCACAGGGAAACGACGGAAACAGACGCCGTATCAGCGCTTGGGAATTGTCCTGCCAGACATGCGTTGGTGGGAACTGCTCAAAATACCAGCTGAACAACTGAGAGCGGAATTGTCCGCTCTGAACAGGGCCGCATGAGAAGGTCCCGTCGTCAGAAGGTGACAGTGTCCGCAGGCCGTTGGCGATTATCGACTTACGTGATAAGCGGTTCCCCAGACACCGTTCGTCTGAAAACCCTCCGACGCGAAACACCGGTCAAGGAGTCGGGGCTTGTGGTTTTGACCTAGCGCCGCAACTTGGGTTGCTTCTGCTTGGCCGCCTCCTTGTGGCCGAGCAGGACTTCCCCCTTCTCGTTGATCG
>DASZFN010001164.1:0-7309 GCA_035939715.1 Gemmataceae bacterium
CTCCCCAAAGATGCGAAGTCGTGATGATGGCTAGCAGGGCCAGAAGGGCCCCGACCACTCTGAGCCGGCGGACATAGTTCATTGTCCAGACTCCCGAAAACGAAATGATTGAACGGGCTCTGCCTCGGAGCGTTCAGTCTAATACTGGCAACATGTGGATTGTAAGCTCTGCTGGGTAGTTAACGCTAGTAAAATCTTCGCAAATCCCCTGCAATACCGACGGCGTAAAGCCTTATCCATCGCAGACCTGGCGTTATCCTTATTTTCAGCCAAAACCAAAACGCCTGCGCCGGACAAACTTGCGCCCGCTTACACCAAGTTTCAACAGCCAAATGCCGCCTGCCGTTTGCAGTTTCGTTGGCCGCAGGTCGGGATTCCGATCCTGACCCCCCTAGAAACGGCAGAATCAATGGCAGCGGTCAGGATGAATCCTGACCTAAGGACCAAGCCGGCTTGACCCTTCTCTTCAGGTTTTGCTATACCTCCCCCGGCGCGGCGACCAGACTTTTCTTCCGCGAGGACTGCAAATGGCTGGAAAATCAGCACTTATTACCGGAGTCACGGGGCAGGACGGCAGTTACCTGGCGGAACTCCTGCTGGAAAAGGGCTACCGCGTCTGCGGCATGGTCCGCCGCGCCAGCACGGAGAACTTTCAACGCCTCGAGCACCTGCGCGACCGCCTGCAATTACTGCAAGGCGATCTCCTCGACCAGACCTCGATCGCCTCGGTCCTGGACCAGGTCCGTCCCGAGGAAGTATACAACCTGGCGGCCATGTCCTTCGTGCCCACCAGCTGGCAAAAACCAGTGCTGACCGCGGAATTTACCGCCGTAGGCGTTACACGTGTTCTCGACGCCTTGCGGCAAACGTGCCCGCGGGCGCGCTTTTATCAAGCCAGCAGCAGCGAGATGTTCGGCAAGGTGCAGGAGACGCCGCAGAACGAGAAGACGCCGTTTTACCCGCGCAGTCCCTACGGCGTGGCCAAGGTCTACGGCCACTTCATCACCGTCAATTATCGCGAGAGTTACAACCTGTTCGCCTGCTCCGGTATTCTCTTTAACCATGAGTCGCCGCGGCGCGGCCTGGAGTTCGTCACGCGCAAGATCACCCACGCCGTGGCGCGCATCAAGCTCGGTCTGGCCACGGAGCTGCGCCTGGGCAACCTGCAAGCCAAGCGCGACTGGGGCTTTGCCGGCGATTATGTCCGCGCCATGTGGCTCATGCTGCAGCAGGAGCAGGCCGAGGATTACGTGATCGGCACCGGCGAGACGCACAGCGTCGAGGAGTTCGTGGCGATCGCCTTCGATCACGTGAATCTGGATTGGCGCCGCCATGTGGTCGTCGATCCGCAATTCTATCGGCCGGCCGAGGTCGATCTGCTCCTGGCGGACCCGGCCAAGGCGCAGCGGCGGCTGGGCTGGAAGCCGGAGGTCAGCTTCGAACGACTGGTCAAGATAATGGTGGATGCCGACCTGGCCGCCCTGGGCAAAGGTGCGGGGGCCGCAACCAGGACCAAAGCCGCATGATCCAGCCAGGATGGCTGACGGCCTGCCGAATCAAGGATGTTAAGGATGCGGATACATGGATGGCCACTGTTTGCGGGAAACCACGAACGCGCGACGTCTTGCCTCCAAACCGTTTGCTGAAACCGCCGGCACGCCAGAAACGCCCAGGGCGTTGGTGGTCAGCTCCGTCTATGCCCCCGGCGAGATGAGCCAGCGCATCGGCCGGGAGGCCTACTCCTATCGCTTCGTATTCGATGCCTTTGCGCCGCTGCTGCGGCGCTGGGGATCGGTCAGCGAGGTGACGCAAGCGGAGAGCCGGCTCGATTACGCCCTGTGGCGTGAACGCCGGCAAGGCCTGGCGCCGCTCCACCTCAGCTTCCTGCCGCTGCACATGACGTATCTCAGCCGGCGCGCCCCGAACGTCGCTTTCCCTTTCTGGGAATTTCCGGATATCCCCAATCAGGCCTTCGACAACAATTTGCGGAATAACTGGGTGCATATCGCCGATCAGTTGGACCTGATTCTGACAGCCTGTACCTTTACGCGGGACGCCTTCCTGCGCGCGGGAGTCAAGACGCCGGTGCGCGTGGTTCCTGTGCCTATCCCTCAAGACTATTTCGCGGTGCCCGCGTGGGCAGGCGACCAGCGCCGCGTCATCGACAGCCCCTGTTATGTATTTCCGCAGCCGGCGGGACCTGTGCCGGCTGAGGGCAATCCGTGGCTGCCGACGAAATTCTCGGGGTTGAGCCTGAAAGGACGCACGCGCTTCATCTACAAGAGCTATATCGCGCCGCGCCTGCCGCCACGCCTGGACAAGTGTGTGTTGGCCGTGGCCCGGTCCGCGCGCGATCTCCTGAAGGCACGCGTGGAAGAAGTACACATTCCCTTTCAGCGAAGTCCGCAGCTTGAACTGTCCGGGGTAGTCTACACCAGCATTCTCAATCCCTTTGACCCGCGCAAGAACTGGGAAGATCTGCTGAGCGCGTTTCTGCTGGCTCTGGGAGACCACGAAGATGCGACCCTGGTGGTCAAGCTGGTAGTGCCGCCGCAACTGGCGGCGGCGATGGTCAACGCGATCCTGCACCATTACCACCGGCTCGGCATACCCCATCGCTGCAAGCTGGCTTTCCTGACCGGTTATCTCTCCGAGACGCAGATGGTGGAGTTGGCGTGCGGCAGCACCTTCTATGTCAACAGCGCCCGCGCGGAAGGCTCGTGTTTGCCGTTACAAAGCTTTCTGGCTGCCGGCCGGCCAGGCCTTGCGCCGGTGCACACGGCCATGGCCGATTATTTCAGTCAGGAGCTGGGCTTTGTGGTCGACTCCCATCCGGAGCCAACCTGCTGGCCGCACGATCCGCACAAGAAGATCACGACGCGTTGGCAGCGGTTGGTCTGGCAGTCGCTCCACGACCAGTTCCGGACCAGCTATGAGGTCGCGCGGCATGACCGGAAACTCTATCAAGCCATGGCCCGGCGCGGCGCCGAGCATATGGCCGATTACGCCAGCGCCGAGCGCGTCTGGCCCAAGCTGGCGGTCGCCCTGGATGCCGTCGCAGAAGACACAGACGCTGCCGTCAAAAACAAAACGCTGCGCACGCAGGCCAAGCAGCGTCTAGCTTCTTGACAAGGTAGGGAACGGATTCATGCGGAGTGAGCTGGCCATGACCTGTTCTCCCGTGAGCGGCGTGCCGCTTTACGTGGAAGCAAGCTCGCTGCTGAGCCGGCGGCTGACGGGCATCGGCCGCTTCGTCGCCAGGCTCATGGAGGCGCTAATCCGCTTGCGCCCGCTCCGGCTCGTGACCACCGAGCAGCCGGAGTCGGCCAGGAGCTCCAAGCTCTCCACGGCGTTGCTCTGCGGCCAGGAGATCGCCCTGAACCCGGGCGAAAGCCCCAGCGCGGATGAGGACGTCGCGTCCTGGACACGCAAAATCCTGGGTTTGCCGCGCCGCAAGCACGATCCCGGTGTGTCGCGTGGCTGCCCCGGGCTGTATACAATGCTGCGGCCGGCGCAGCGGCATTTCCGACGCGAACTGTGCCTGCTCTACGATTTCACTCCCTCGGTGCTGCCCTGGTCGCATACGCGCGACACCCGCAACAGCTATGGTATTTTCTTCACCCACACGGCCGCGCTGTGTGACAAGGCGGTGGCTATCTCGCAATCGACGCAGGCCGATGCGCGCTGGCTGTGCGCGCTGCCGCCTGAGGATGTGATCGTCGGCTATCCCGGTCCCAGCTTGTGCGTGCATGCCCATGCCCATCAGGAAGCGGTCGCTCGACGGGACAATGTCCTCCTGGTCGTGTCCACGCTGGAGCCGCGCAAAAATGGCAAGTTCCTGATCGACTGGTTCCTGGAGACCAAGGCCCTGAGTCCGGGCATGGAGCTGTGGTGGGTGGGACCGCCGGGATGGCTGTGCGACCGTTTCAAGCTGATGCGCCGCCGCGGCAACGGTAGGGAAATCCGCTTCCTGGGCATGATCTCCGACCGCCGGCTCTGCGAGGCCTACCGGCAGGCGACGTTCACCATTTATCCATCGCTTTACGAGGGCTTCGGCTTTCCTGTACTCGACTCACTGTGGCACGGCACGCCGGTATTGAGCGGCTATAACAGTTCGCTCGCCGAATTCGCCGGTCCGGGGGTTTTCTTTTTCGACGCCTGTGATCCGGCCTCTCTCGATGCCGCCTGCGCCGAATTGCAGGCGGCGCAGCCGCTCGCCATTGACCGGGAAGCGCTGCGGCAACAGTTTTCCTGGGACGCACTGGCGCGGCAAGTGCACGAGCTTTGTGCCTGATGACCAGCAGCTTGCTGGTCCAGGTTGTGGGATGTTTGTCATGAATGCGGCGCTCGGCGCACGAATGCTGAGGAGAGAAATGCAGCCTTCCGCGCCGCGCGCCGAGGCCGGCCGGCTGCCCATTTATGTCGAGGTAAGTCCGCTGCTGAGCCGGCAACTCGCCGGCATTGGCCGGCTGGTCGCGCGGTTGATCGAGGCGCTCTTGCGTATCCAGCCGCTGCGGCTCTTCACCACCATCCAGGGCGATCATGCCCGGAACATGCGTCTGTCGAACGCGCTGCGCTGCGGACAGGAGATTGAGCTCAGTGGTGAGTTTCTGCCGCCGGCCGATCGCGACCTCGAATCCTGGGCGCGGCAGCTGTTCCGCCGGCCGCTGCGGCCGCTGGACGAGCCGCTGCTCGCGCGCTGCGCCGTGCTCTATACCATGCTGCGCCCGCCGGTCCGGCGCTTCCGGCGCGAGTTGTGCCTGCTGTACGACTTCACGCCGGTGCTGTTGCCCGGGGTGCATGTGGCGGAAACACGGCAGGAGTTTGGCGAACTGTTTTCCCGGCATGTCCTGCTTTGCGACCAGGTGGTGGCCATCTCGGAATCGACCGGGGCGGATGCGTGCTGGTTGACACGCCTGCCGCGCGAGCGCGTCGTCGTGGGCCGGCCGGGGCCAAGCCTGTGCGTAACGCGGCACGCTTCGCCCCGTCGGCTGACGCGCAAGAAGAACCTTATCCTGGTAGTCTCCACCCTGGAGCCGCGCAAGAATGCGGTTTTCCTGCTGCGCTGGTTCCTGACGACCCGGGTGTTGCCGCCGGACACGGAACTCTGGTGGGTGGGGCCGCACGGCTGGCTGTTCATGGTGAACGCCAAGTCCTTTGGCGCCAACCCGCGCACCGAATTGGTGCAGTTTCTCGGCACGGTTTCGGACAGCGAGCTGTGTGAGCTCTACCGGCAGGCCTCCTTTACGATCTATGCGTCGCTGTACGAAGGCTTCGGTTTTCCGGTGCTGGATTCGCTGCGGCACGGCACGCCGGTGCTGTGCAGCTTTAACAGTTCGCTGGCCGAATTTGCCGGGCCGGGAGTGTTCTATTTCGACGCCGGCGATCCCACTTCGCTCGACAGCGCCTGCCGCGATTTGCTGGCTTCAGGGGCTGCTGACGTGGCCCGTACAGACCTCGACGACCCGCCGAACTGGGATCGGCTGGCGCGGACCATTGTGTCGTTGTGCACGGAACAGAGCTATCCGGAGCGGACGTGCCATTTCGTGATATCCGGAGGAAGAAGGCATGAAAAGTTATCTGGCTGAAATCTGGCATGTGCGCTATTTCTGGCTCAGCCTGGTGAAGATGGACTTGCGCACGCGCTATCGCCGGTCCTTCCTGGGAATGGGCTGGTCGCTGCTGCACCCCATGGCCATGACGGCCATTCTGTGCACGGTGTTCCATACTCTCCTAAAACAACCGATCCGCGAATACGCGCCGTTCCTTTTGGCCGGATTGGCAACCTGGAATTACATCCTGTCTGCCACGAAAGACGGCTGTCAGTGTTTCTTCCAGGGCGAATCCTACATTCGTCAGTACCCGGCGCCGTTTGCCATCTACCCGCTACGCACCGCCCTGGGGAGCACGGTGCACTTTTTGCTGGCCTTGCTCGTTACCCTCGGGCTGTCATGGTACTGCAAGGGCTTCAGCAATCTTGCGAGCCTGCTTAGCCTGTTGCCGGCGATCGTGCTGTTGTTTGTGTTCGCCTGGTCTCTGGCCACTCTTTCGGGCCTCGCCAATGTCTACTTTCAGGACACGCAGCATCTCACCGAAGTCGGTTTCCAGATCCTTTTCTATGCGACGCCGATCATTTACAACGTGACGACCTTGAAGGACAACGTTTTTTCGCGTTATCTGCTCTACAATCCGCTGTTTTACATCCTGGAAGTGATTCGCACGCCCGTTGTCGAAGGCACCCTGCCGGCGTTCAAGGTCTACTTTATTGCCTGCTCAACCGTTTCCATGACCTTCCTGGTAGCCGCCTGGGCTCTCTCGAAGTCACAGAGGCGGCTGGTGTTTCATTTGTGAGTGGTGAGTGGTTCTCGAGTCCCAATAGGGATCAAGACATGGCCCGAATCGAACTCGACAATCTGTGCCTGACCTTCCGGGTACGGCAATTGCGCCGCATCACCCTGAAGGAGTTTCTGGTCCGGCGGCTGTTCCGCAAATCGGCGAATCCCGTGATGAAGGTCAACGCCTTGCGGAATGTCAATCTCGTGGTGCGCGAGGGCGAGCGCCTGGGCGTGGTCGGGCATAACGGCGCCGGCAAGAGCACGCTCCTGAAGGTTCTGGCCGGCATCTATCCGCCCACGCGCGGCAAGCGCGTTATTGATGGGCGGATCAGCTCATTGTTCGATATCGCCCTGGGATTTGAAGGCGACGCCGACGGCTGGGAAAACATCTCCTACCGCGGCTACTTGCAGGGTGAGACGCCGCGCAGCATCCGCGCCAAAATGGAGCAAATCGCCGAGTTCAGCGAGCTGGGCGACTTCCTCAACATGCCGGTGCGCTACTACTCTGCTGGCATGCTGGTGCGCCTGGCCTTCTCCATCGCCACGGCCATCGAGCCGGAAATCTTGCTGGTCGATGAAGTCCTCAGCGTCGGCGATATGTCCTTCCAGGACAAGGCCCGCCAGCGCATGCGCGACATGATGTCCAAGGCACGCCTCATCGTCGTGGTCAGCCACGACCTGGTTTCGCTCAACAAGCTCTGCGACCGTGGCATCTGGATGGACCACGGCCAGATCCGTCAGGAAGGCACGATGAAGGATATCGTCAACGCTTACACCGAGTCGGTCAAAGGCGGCCAGAGCCAGGCGGCATGATGTCATCGTAGTCCTCACGCGGAGCGTGAGGACTACAACTGCTAACCATGAACTTCCTGATACCCTGGTAAGAAAGGAACAGCAGGTGAAGGCAGTTGCCTCTAAAGGGAAGGCACGAGAATTGAAGAGCAAAAGCCAGCACCCCATGCCATGCCCGCTTC
>DASZFN010001165.1:0-2495 GCA_035939715.1 Gemmataceae bacterium
AAGAACCCGGCGTTCGCGATCCCGCCGGGCGCTTTGGACGAAACCGGCACGTTGATATCGATGACGGCGTAATCCGGCAGCCTCGGTATTTGCCGGGCGTTATTCAAGTAATCATATTCACGGAACGTGAAGCCGCTATTCAGGACCACATAGCGCCTGGGGTTCAGCGGATTCGGATAGATCAGTACCGGGACATGATGGTCGCCTGAATAGGTCTGCGTTCCCGCGCGCACGCTTTGGGCATCCCAGTGAACCGGCAGCTTCTCGGCAATCTTGGCGAGCAGTTTGTTGCTGCTCGGGTCGCCCCAGAGCACCAGGTTGTGAGCGGCGATGTCGGCGTCCGTGACGGCACTATCATCCTTCACCCGCGCGTCTCCTCGAAACTGCCGGCGCCAGTGGTCAATCGCGTGTTTCATTTCAGCCGAAGCCCAGGCGCCTACCCTGTCGTTGAGCGGCGTGCCGGTCGGACGGACCATGAGGAAGCTATCCATGAAACCGTCGTCTATGGGACCTTGAAGGCCGTGCCGCTTTCGTAAGGTGGTTTCGTCCACCTGGCTGACCGCTTCCCAGTGCTCGCCGTTCTTCCGGAAATGAGCCGCCCACGAACGGTCCGACAGTACGGGCGCTGCGTCGACCGGCTGGCCATCGAGCACCACCTTGGGCTTAACTGTGTTGTCCAGCGGACAGTGCCCGGCGGCCATGCCGAAGCTCAGGGCCGAGACGTTCTGTGTCTTCGCCTCCACAGTGCTGGCTCCGGTGATCTCGGCATCGACCCGGGCCCGCTCCCAGTGCTTTTCCAGTCCATCCACGCGAACCCAGAGCATCTGGTTATAGCGCAGCGTCCAGGTCGTGAAACGCACCCGCTTCGGCGCCGGATCTCGGCCGACGGCAAGAAGGCTGTCGATCTTCTGGTTGATTTGCTGCATGGCCTGCGGGTGATAGTCATGAGCCGTCTTTGGCCCGATGATGTGCACCAGCGAAAGGCCCTCGGCGGCCATCGCCTTGGCCATCATGTCCGCGGCTTGCTTTTGCTTATCGATCTCGCCGCTGTAGGCGACGGTCGGGCAGTTGTAAAGATTGATCGCCCAATCGGTGCAATCGTAGAGGTGCAGAAGCTTCTCTTCATAGGGGGCTGGTTTGGTTGGTTCATTTTGGAAAACGCGCAGGAAGTCGGGGGTCTCGGAGAAACCTGCCCCCGGCGCTGCCGCTGCCCACAAGCCCGCGTAGTGCACCGCATATTGCCAGCATGCTGCGCCGCCCATGGAGAAGCCGCGGACGGCGATGCGGTTGACGTCGATGGGGTAGTGGCGGGTGACGCTGGTCAGGGCTTCGAAGAGATCCACTTCCCCCGCAAACTTGTTGGCGTTGCAGTACCGGCCGTAGGGATGAAGCACAAAGGTGTCCTTCGGCGTGAACTTGCCTGGGGTGCGCTCCCGGTCCACGATGAAGTTCATCTCGCTCAAGGTTTCCCCACGGCCGTGGAACCAAGTATCGAGCCGGTGCTTCACCGCAGTATTTGCGTGATACGAGGCTGGCACAACCAACCCATAGGGTTGCACCGAGCCGTCGATCTTCGACGTGTAACCGCGCACGATCAAACCGGTGGCGGTTGTCCACGGCGTCTTGCCTTCGTGCAGCAACCGGGCGCGTTCGAGCCCCTGCTTGAGCAACGTCCTGGCAACGGGGATTTCTCGAGCATTGAAGAACTCGTTGTACGTGAGCGCCCAGCGGACGGCCTTGTCATAAATCAAGACATCGGGCAGTAGTTCAAGCAGCGCCGGTTTGCCTGTCAACTCCTTGCGCAGGATGTCAATATCCTTGTGCAGCCTTTCCAGGCCTGACTCCAGCTCTTTTCGATCCGAGGCGGGCACGGCAATGCCGCGCGGCGGAACGGGCCGTACCTGGTCCGGAAGATTATCGGCAGGCCCATCGGCTCGACTCAGGCCGGGTATGACGGCAACGATCACGGCGAGCATCCAGCATACACGCACAGGCATCTCCTCATTTGGCAGGCGACAAGCGGGCAATAATTTCCTTTCCAATTACTTGGCTTCCCTGATAACTTCAGGGAAGGAAAGGACGAATGCAAGAGACTTTCTGAAAGGAAGACCGATGACCGTGGAATCGCGACGTTCCTTCAATCAGAAAATGCTGGGCGCTCTGGCGGCCTATGGGCTGATCGAGACGCTCTTTTCGCGCGACCTGTTTGCCGACGGCGTCAAGCCGATCGTCAGCAAATGGCTGCTCGATCTGAACGCGCTCAGCAAGGATCTGAAGGCGCAGAAGCTAAAGGATGTGGACTTCCAGACCAAGTTGGAAGAGCTTTACAAGCAGGTCGATTTGCAGGACCTGATCAAGCTGATCGATCTGGACGGACTAACCAGGGGGCTGAAGTACCCGGCAAAAGGCGCGGCCAACCTCGGCATCGATCTGACGAAAGTCGAGGGATTGCCCAGGAAACTTGTGTTCGGCAAGCAGATTTTCGCCATGAAGAA
>DASZFN010001166.1:0-2206 GCA_035939715.1 Gemmataceae bacterium
AGCCGGATCAAGGCTGCTCGGAGTGGGCGACCTTCGTCACATTTTGTCAGGGCTTATCGCCGCCGCGGGTTTTTGCCACACGCGGACATAGTCCACGAGAAACCGCACCGGGAATTCCGTGTGGCTCGGATCCCCACCGGCCTCCCCGCCGATGGCCTGATTCAGAATCATATACGCGCCTCCTTCGACAAATGGATTCTCGGGCGCGCCGCGGCCGCGCGACGTATTGATCGTCTTGCTCAAATCCTGCTCGTTCACCTGCTTGTCATCGAGAAACAACTTGATCGAAGTCGAATCCCAGTCCATCCTCCAGATGTGAAACTGAACCGACCAGTTTGCCGGCAGCGTTCGCAATGCCAGCCGCACTGAGTTCCAGGTCGCCCCGTTGGGATACGGTGCCCCGCCCGGCTTGCCCGCCCAGGCGATGTTCGCCAGCACGTTGTTGCCAAAATACTCCATGATGTCGACCTCGCCGCTGGCCGGCCATCGGCCCTGCGTTCCCAGCGTCCAGAACGCCGGCCACGACCCCGATCGCGTATCAATCTTCGCACGAATCTCAAACCGTCCATACAACCAGGAGTGCTTCCCCCGCGTGGTTATGCTCGCCGACGTCACCTCGATCATCGGCCGGTTCTGCCACTCTCGTCCACCGCCGCGTCTGCCACCGCCAGTGCCGCCGCTTGTGTCGGGCGCGACGTACCGCGGATTCGGCTTGCTCTCCTTCCGCGCCTCGATCACCAGGCACCCATCCTTGCAGACGGCATTCTCCGGCTGATACCACTGCAACTCTTGGTTCCGCACAAATCCTTGCTCGTAAGCCCAGTCCGCCGGGTTCAGCGGCCCATCCTTATTGAACTCGTCATGCCATACCAGCCGGTATCCGTCTGCCGTGGTCTCCTCCGGCACCGCGCCGGAAATTGTGGGAACCAGCGGGTACAACAATGCGGCGAAGCAAAAGAATGTCATCACCATGAACTTCCGGCGCATCGAAAACTGAAACGGGTTGCTCATGGCCGCATTATCTCTGGCCGCGGACAGCCGGAGCAAGGGATGCTTGGGGCCAGGCGGTGGCGGAGAAGTGAGGTGGTGGATTTAGGACCGCTCGGTGAGCTTGTGGTCAAGGTCCGCCTTGCGTTCGTATAGGGCCGCGAAGTCCGGCACCGTGGTCCCTTGGCGGTTTACCAGACGATTGAAGAAGTCGGCCATTTCTAACTGCCGCTTCACCAGGGGTCCCCACTCTTCTAGGATCGGCCTCCACTTCTCAAAGACTTGTCCCCTGTCGGATTCTGGCACCGCCAAACACTCCTCGACACATCGTGAAAGGACATCCGAAAAACGGTCGTTGGGGTTGATAGCCATTGCCACTATCCTACCAGCTGCGTCCGCAGACTGACATTGAAGCCAGCGGCGTTTGCGTTTCGGCGGATCAGCTTTCGGCGGCTCGGCTTGCACCGCCGCATTATCCCCGACCGCCGAAAGCCAGAGCAAGCGATTCGTGGGGCCTCGGGCGCAGCGATCCTGGCCGAGCCGTCAACCTAGCGAACAGAGGGATCTCTAGGACGAATCCGTCGCCACGAGGGCCAGAGAGGCGTACCAACCGCGTTCGCCGAGCTTGGAGTCGACCACCGCCTCAAGCTAAATCTGGGGCACGCAGGGGCCGCTAGATCGCAAATCGGACAGGAATAGACAGGAGTGGACACGAGTGGACAACACCGCGGCGGCAACTCACTTGCTCTGCCACGACCCAACGAAAGATGGCTTCTATTGCTGCGCGTTAGACCACGCCCGGACGCAACGTTCGCCTGCGCCAAGCCAGGCGGCCGAGCGCCGCCATGCCGAGCAACGCCAGCGGCAGCGTCGAAGGCTCGGGAACGGTCGTCGGATCAGCGCCGAGACCTGCCGGAATCGGATCGCCGCTGAAGCCCTCGGCGCTTGGCGGATCCAAAGTTGAAGAACTCGGCGCGCCGGAGGCAAACGGCACCGTCGATTGCAAAGAGCCGGCCAGCGCAAATCCGCTCGACTGACCCAGCGGATTACTGCGCTGCCGGCGCGGGCTTCTGGCTTTCGTCACTGGCCCAGTTCACGACCAGCGTCCAACCGACCTCTGCATCTTCCCGCAGCGTCCGTAACTTTTGTTCTTTTTCGTACGCGAATCGTGCATTTTGCAAATGACATCGGGCGAAATGCAATCTGATCGGGGGCTGGC
>DASZFN010001167.1:0-3593 GCA_035939715.1 Gemmataceae bacterium
CCTCCCATAAGCGTAGGACAGCGCACAGACCTCCGCTCGCCAAGGTGTTCCCGTCGGGGGAGAACGCCACGGTACACATCCACCCTTCTTCACGACCAAGTGTGCGCAGCTCGCGACCGGTTCCCGTATCCCAGAGCTTGATCGAGCAATCGCAGCTCGCGGTGGCCAGGGTACGACCGCCCGGAGACAAGGCCATGAATGAAACGAAAGAAATGTGGCCGTGGAGTTGCCGCGTCACCGTTCGCGTACTCACGTCCCACAGGTCAATCCTTCCGGAGGTGCTGCCCGTGGCCAAGAGGTCGCCCCGTTGCCCGGCCTCGCCCAGCCGAGCCCCCGAAAGGAACAAGATTGAACCGTATTTCGTGGCATCGGGTCCCTGCCAACGGCCGATCTCGTCCCAGCTGGAGGTGTCCCACAACCAGATGGTGCCGTTGTGCCCCGCCGCCGCCAGGAGCTTGCCATCGGCGGAGAAAGCGACGGCTGACACCTGGGTGGGAGTGGCAAACGTCCGGTGTAGCTTGCGCTGGGCAACGTCGAAAACCATGACTTTTTGGGGTGCGTCAACGGAGAAGTTGTACAGCCCCCCAAACCCGGCGGCGAGCCAACGACCGTCCGGAGAAAACACCAGCGCGCCGAGATTAGAAAAACCATTCATCGGATCATCCTCAGCGGGGTCCGCTTCCGCAAGGGTAGCCAGCAGGTCTCCGGTCCTGGCGTCCCAAAGAGTTACGCGATGATCCGGCCCGCCGGCAATCGTTCGACCGTCCGGGGAAAACACGGCTCTCCTCGAACGGCGTGTGGTGAGCGAGCGCGGCGGGTCCTTGGACATCAGGTCATGCACGCGAATTCCAACCTTCATCGAGGCCTCGACCAGGTAGCGACCGTCCGGGGAATAGCTCAAGCCGTCGATATTTTGATCGACACCGCCTTTTCGCACCACCCGCGACTCCTCTTGATCGTCCAGGTCCCAGCAGCGTGCGGTATTGTCGTGGCTGATCGAGATGAGTTTCCGCCCATCCGCAGTGAACGCCAGCGCTTCGATCGCGGCCTGGTGCCCTTTCAAGTTGCGTGGGCGCGGTTGCCCGACCGCGGATGGCACGGATTCTCCACCGGTCGCTGATTGGTCCACGGACAATCCCGGACTTAGGCGCCAGAGTGTGATCAGGCCGGTGCTTTCCCCAACGGCGAGCTGGTTGCCGTCGGGGGAAAAAATGACACGGACCGGCGCGCCCTGCGCGCGCAGGAATCGCAGCACCTTGCCCGTTGTCGTGTCATGCAAATCGACACCGTTGCCGAAACGGGCGAGAGCGGCAAGTTTCCCATCCGGCGACAGAATTCCTTGTAGCACATTAAAGCCACCTCCTTTGTTGAGCGGTTTTCCCTCCCCCGCCCGGTAAAGGACCACCAGCGTGCCTTCGGCTGTCAACGACGCCAGGAGCTGCTTGCCATCCAGGGACAGGTCGATTTCTCTGGCAGTCGGATCGATCATCAGATAATCGTAAAGTTCCTTGCCATTCGCCGTATCCCAGACCCGGGCGTGCTTGTCGCGGCCCACGCCGGCGAGAAATCGTCCACCGGCGGGCAGTGTGACGTTGACCAACGGGGATGGCGCGCGAATCGGCGCTTTCTCAAGACCGGTGCGGACATCAAAGACCTTCGGCGAACCGTCCTGGCCAATGACGGCCGCGACTTCGGCGTTTCGGGCGAGCGTTACGCCTTTGACACCATCCCCGGCAAGAGTCAATTCTTCACGCTTGCTGGGGTCGCCGATCCGCCACGCATTCACCTTGCGTCGAGGGTCACCACGCGGTTGCCCGCGGCAATGCCGGCCGCCACCAGGAGCTTGGCCAGACCCCAATCCATCACCTGCACCTCGCCGAACGCCCCCACCATCACGTTGGCCGGCTTCAGGTCGCGGTGCAGAATGTGCTTGCTGTGGGCATAGCCGACCGCCTGGCAAACTTGCTGGAACACGGCCAGGAAATGGCCGCGGTCGCTGGCCGGCTCCGGCCGTTCCTTCAGCAGCTTTTCCAGGGTCCTGCCCTTGATGAGCTTCATCGCCAGGTAAGGCCGCTCATCAGCCAGCCAGCCGACTTCGAACACCGGTGGAATGGCGGGGTGCTGGAGCTGGGCCGTGATCCGGGCCTCGTCCAGGAAGCGCTGGCCCACCAGGGAATCCACCTGGTAACGCTCGTGAAGAACCTTGACGGCGACATCCCGGCCAAGAGACTCGTCGCGCGCAGAGTAGACGACGCCCATGCCGCCGCGCGCCAGCTCCTCGCCCAGCTGAAAGCGGCCCGCGCGGACCGGCGGCGGGGCCGCGCTGTCCAAATTGACCGCGGGGGACTCGAGGAAAGTCCCCAGTTGCGGATACACTTCCAGCATGCCTTCCACATGTCCCCTGAGGGACGCGTTACCGGCGCAAACTTTCTCGAGGTACGCCGAACGCTCGCACGGATCGGTAATCTCGACGGCTGCATGAAAGATGTCGCGTTCGTTCACGGCAATCTCCTCGGAAGCAGGTTTCCAATTCGCTTCACTATTAGTGGCGAATTCCGCCACAACTTTTCGCCAAGAGAGACTGGTTTTTTTGCTCGACGGCTCGACGGCTCTTCAATCCCGGCTCTTTTTCAGCTCGGCGAGCAGGAAGACGCGGGCATAAGTCCAGGCGCGGTCCCCAGATCGGGGTGAAATGTCCAGGGCAGCCGCCGCCTGTGCCGAGGTGAGCCCGGCAAAAAAACGCAATTTGACCAGCTCCGCCGCTTCCGCGTCCTGCTTGGCAAGAAGCTCCAGCGCTTCGTCAAGAGCAACGAGATCTTCGCCCACTTCTGGGGCCATGACGGTGGCCTCGTCCAACGGCTGACGCACCTGGTCGCCGCCGTGTTTGACGCTGCGCTTTTTTCGCGCCCGGTCTACCAGAATGCGGCGCATCGACTCGGCGGCTGCGGCAAAGAAATGACCGCGGCTGTTCCAATGCTGCGCCTTCGTTTCCACCAGCCGCAAGTACGCTTCGTGGACCAGGGCTGTCGCCTGCAACGTCTGCCCGGAAGGCTCGTGCGCTAACTTCTCAGCGGCGAGCCGTCGCAGGGCATCGTACACCAGCGGAAACAGCTGGTCGGCGGCGCGCGTGTCGCCCTGCTCGATGGCCGATAGGATTTGCGTGACCTCGCTCATGGATGGAGTGCATTAGACACCTCCCGAAGTGCGTTCGCAAGAGGCTATCACAAGCAGGCAACAGAATTCCCAGGCGCGGATTTTGACGGGACACTCGCCAGAGAAATCCGCTTCAACAAAATTCAGTTTTTTTCTTGGTGAAAAATTGCGAAGGAACTCGCCACTAATAGCGGAGGCGGAGAAGACCTTCGCTTCGCTGTTGGAGTGACTATGCCCAAAGCAAAGCGGCCGGCGGGGTCCTTACCGCCAAGCAAGCCCCCGCCGGCCCGGCACCGCCCCGGCGCCCGGTCTGCGCGCCGAGGGGGCCGCCGTCATCCTATCGCAGACCACACCCGCGAAGGAGACGACCATGTCATTCCGCTCGATCCTGGCCGCCTTGCGGCCCGCCACCCCGCGTCCCGAGTCCCGGGCGGCCGGCC
>DASZFN010001168.1:0-8418 GCA_035939715.1 Gemmataceae bacterium
CTTCGGGTTAGTGTGACCCAGCCAAATTCACCGCGGGACAAAAATCATTTCATAGCCCACCGCAAGAATTGCCACATCGACAAGCAGATGACTTAGCCAGGGCGCGTAAAGCGTTCCCGTGCGCTGGTAAAGCCAGGCCCAGGCGGCGCCGCCGCCGGCCACGCAAAGAGAAAACGGCAACGCCGCCTCCCAGAAATGGCCCGGCAGGTACACCCATAAAAGGATCACGTGATGTGCCATGAAACCGAAGCTTGATACGACGATTGCCGCCACAGGGCTGATTAGCCGTCTCAGCTCACCGAATACAAACCAGCGCCAGTAGTATTCCTCCAGCAGCGAATGAACACCGGCCAGGAACAGGGTGAGCAAGGCATAGCGCAAGGGCGTATCGGCGTGAAACAGCTTGATGCGCGACAACACTTTCTCCGGCGTGGACGCGAGCATCGGATTCAAACGCAAGAAGCCAAAATAGGCGGCAAAGACGAGCGTCATGACGGCCAACCCAAAGGCCAGCCCCAGGCGCAACCCGGCGGGCTTGGGACGGGTAAGTATTACGCGGCGGCGCTCGATCAGCATGACCCAGGCCAGAGGAAAAGCGAATTGAATCGTCTTGCTCGCGGCATAGGTGACTAGCGCGAGGTAGCTGGCGCCGCCTGGTGCGCCTGGCCGATTGGCAAGAACCACAAAGTAAATCCAGGCCGTCAGGCTGGGGAAGAGCAAGGCGAAAAGCAACGCTCCCCACGTCGGGTCAAATCGTCTGCGTGGCGATGCGGAGTTCGCGAGATGTTCGTTGCTCTGGTCCGGACTGAATGCGGTCATCGGATCAGCGGTGTCGAGCCACCGCACTCCAAACTCAAGGGGGCAGTTCGCCGACCACCCTGCGCACGAGCACACGCAGCTTCTTCTCAGCAATCGCCGCCGTGGCCAGAATATCCTCGAGGACAACCGGTTCGAGTGCATCGGGCAAACACATATCGGTGATGACGGACAGTCCCAGGTTGCGCAAGCCGCAGTGGACGCCGACAATAACTTCCGGGACCGTGGACATGCCGACGACGTCGGCGCCGATGCCGCGCAGGAAGCGATACTCCGCGCGCGTCTCCAGGTTGGGCCCGGTGACCGCGACAAACACGCCTTTGTGACAGACGATCTTCTCAGCCAGGGCCAGGCGCGCCGTCAAGGCGATCAGCTCGGGGTCGTAAGGCCGGCACATATCGGGAAAGCGCGGACCGAGGCGATCGTCGTTCTTGCCGATGAGGGGATTATCGCCCATCAGGTTGATATGGTCCTCGATGATCATGAGATCGCCCTTGCCGAACTGCGGGTTCATGCCGCCGCAGGCGTTGCTGACCACGAGCACCTCGCAGCCGAGGGCTTTCATGACGCGCACCGGAAGGGTGATCTGCTGAAGACTGTAGCCTTCGTAGTAATGAAAGCGTCCTTCCATGGCGACCACGGTCTGGCCGGCCAAGCGGCCGCAGACGAGCCGGCCGGCGTGCGACTTGACGGTGGAGTGCGGGAAGTAGGGGATCTCCTCGTAGGCGAAAGTCGCCTCCGCTTCGATGTCCTCCGTCAGCCCGCCCAGGCCGGTGCCCAGGATGATCCCCGCTTTCGGTTTGGCGAGCCATCGTTTGACAATGGCTTGCTTGGCTGCCTGGATTTGCTCGTACAGGTCCGGCATGGTCATGGCTGGATCCCAGAGGACAATTTGCGGCAGTCGCTGCCCCGTCTCGTTCAGACCTAAGTGTATACAACTAACTGTCGAGGGACAGTAAAAAGGGTCAGTGTCTCAGTTTGTCGCCTTTTGCTCCGCGAAAGCACATCCTTTCGCGGAGCGAAAGGCGACAATTGGTCTCATTCGCGAGGTGGAAAGTGACTGCCCTGTTTGCCTTCGTTGCCGCCGCATGGTTCGTGGCCGCTGCCGGCCCGCCGGCCGATGCCGCCAAGAAGGACCTGGAGAAACTTGCCGGCACCTGGGTCATGGAGTCGCTCGAGGTGGACGGCAAGCAGGTTCCGGAGGAAAAACTCAAGGGCACGACCCTGGAAATCAAGGGGGACAAGTACATCGTCACGACCAAGGACGACAAGTATGAAGTGACCCTGAAGCTCGATCCCGGCAAGAAGCCGAAGGAGATCGACATGATCTTCCCGAACGGCGCCGAGCTGCCGAAAGTGCGCAAAGGCATTTACGAGCTTGGCGAGGACACGTTCAAGATCTGTCGCGGCCAGGGCGACAACCAGGAGCGGCCGACCGAGTTCGGCACCTGGCCGAATACGGGAGTATTTCTGGTCGTTTGGAAACGGTCCAAATAACCGCTCTGCGGGGAAGCGCGCATCATGGCAGCGAACCTGACTCCTCAATATCTGGAAGCGGAAGCCGAGTACAAGAAAGCGCAGAGCGCGGAAGAACGGCTGGAATGCCTGAAAAAGATGTACGCGCTCCTGCCCAAGCACAAGGCCAGCGAAAAGCTGCAAGCGGAGCTGAAGACCAAGATCAGCGACACGCGCAAGGAAGTGGAGCAGGACAAGAAGAATCCGAAGAAGACGGGAGTCAGCTACAAGATTCCCCGGCAAGGCGCCGGCCAGGTGGTCCTTGCCGGTCCACCCAACGCAGGCAAGAGCCGCCTGCTGACGCGCTTGACACGCGCCACTCCGGAAGTGGCCCCGTATCCATTCACGACGCGCGAGCCGCACGCCGGCATGATGGACTGGGAGGACGTGCGTGTCCAGCTCATCGACACGCCGCCCATTACCGCCGACTACCTGGAGGGTTATCTGTCGAGCATGGTGCGCACGGCGGATGGCTGCATTTTGCTGGTCGACCTGGGCGACGATGATGGACCGTTCGCCACCGATGCCGTGACGGCGCGGCTGGCGGAGTCAAAGACGATTCTGGCGGGCCAAGCGCCGGCGGAAGAAGAGGATCCCACTGTCAAGCACGTGAAAACCATGCTGGTTGCCAACAAGATGGATTTGCCGGGTGCCGCCGACCGGCTGGAATTCGTCAAGGAGCTTTTCGGGACGCGGTTCCCGATTCATGTCGTCGCCGCAGAGACCGGGGCCGGCCTGGAAGAGTTACGTAGCGAAATCTATCGCTACTTGCAGGTGATTCGCGTCTATACCAAGCAGCCCGGCAAGCCGGTCGATCGCGAATCCCCGTTCACCTGCCCGGTGGGCAGCACCGTGCAGGAGATGGCCGCATTGGTGCATCGCGATTTTGTGGAAGGGCTCAAATCAGCGCGGATCTGGGGCAGCGGCTTGCACGACGGCCAAACCGTCGGCCGCGAGCATGTCTTGCATGATAAGGATGTTGTCGAGCTGCACATGTAGGGCAGGTTTTCAACCTGCCGCATTCGACGACCGGTGAGAAAGCGGTTCGGATCTGCCCCTACGCCAAGGCAGGTTAAAAACCTGCCCTACAATTGCGTCACGTAGTGAATCTGGCGGGCGACTTCCTGGAAGCCGCACGACGGATAAAGGTGCCGGCCAATGTCGTTCTGGTCGAGCGTTTCAATTTTGACATGAGTCATGCCCTGGCCGCGCAAGAAAGCCAGCGCGTGCTGGATCAGCTGCCTTCCCAATCCCTGGCCACGCACCTCTGCGGCGACGGCCAGGTTTGGAATGTGGCCCATGCCTGAATCCCGGTCGCTGCGCGTCGTAATGTAGCCGATGACTTTGCCGTCGGCTTCGGCAACGAAAACCGTGCTGCTGCTGCAGGCGACGTCTTCATCAATTTGCCGCGCTTTCCGCCAGCGCCAGTCGTGACCGTGAATCATGCCGAAGTGTTTCTCGATATTCCGGTCGATGGAAACCGCTTCAAAAGCTGCGATCGTCAAGGTGCGGATCGTCTCCAGGTCTTCCGGCCGAAACAAGCGGATGCGCATAATCTTCCCTCCGGCAAATGTTCCAGGTTGGAATTTTATTTCTGCTCTCAAGCACGCGAATGCTCTTTCATTTCAACTGCACTCTTTTACAATGGGGAGCCGGTTCAACAGAATCGAAAAGCAGGCACCGTCCGCCGGGCCATCCGGCGCAAGGAAGATTTTTGTGGGCTCCAAGTATATCGTAAGACACGGCACCATGCGCTTCCTGGGCGAATTCGAGGCCGCCGGGGAGGGAACTTATCGCCGGGGCGACGATGTAATCATCCGTTCTGAGCGCGGCCTGGAAGTCGGCGAGGTGATGTGCGAGACCAACCCGCGCGCCGTGGAGTTGCTCACGGAGCCGACGCATGGTCAAGTCATGCGCCTCATGTCCGCCGAGGACGATGTGCAGCGAGCGAACCTGCGCGCCAACGAGCAGCATGAGATGGACACCTGCTGCCGGATTATCGCGCAGCGGCAGCTGCAGATGGAGCTCGTGGACGTCGAGCATCTCTTTGGTGGCGAGCGTATCGTTTTCTATTTCCTGGCCGAGAAGCGCGTCGATTTTCGCGACCTCGTGAAAGACCTGGCCCGCGAGTACCGCACGCGCATCGAAATGCGGCAGATCGGCGTGCGCGACGAGGCCAAACTCCTCGCCGACTACGGAGACTGCGGCAAGCCGGTCTGCTGCAACTCGCACATGATGGCCATGCCCCCCGTGTCGATGCGCATGGCCAAGCTGCAGAAGTCCACGCTCGATCCGTCCAAGATTTCCGGCCGCTGCGGCCGGCTGAAATGCTGTCTCCGCTTCGAGCAGGACGTCTACGAAGAGTTTCAGCGCGACTTGCCTGCCGTGGGCACGCGCATCTTGACACGCAAGGGGCAAGGGCGTGTACTATCGCAGGAAATCCTGGCCCGCAAGGTGTTGGCGGAGTTTGAAGACGGCCGACGCGTCATTGTGGCGGCGGACGAGATCCTCACCAAGTTGTGAACAAAAAGGCGGAGTTTGGCTCCATGTCGAGTTACCAGGCGCGTATTGCCGATCTCGTCGAGCGGGACGGACGCTATGCCTATGAGGCGTATGAATTCGTGTTTGCGGCGCTGGCACACACTCAGAAGCTCCTGGGCCGCGCGCCGGTCCGGCAGGAGACGCCCGAGGCGGAGCATCACGTCTCCGGGCGGGAACTGGTGGAAGGCGTGCGCGAGCTGGCGCTGAGCGAGTTCGGCTTGATGGCCCGCGTGGTCTTCCGGATGTGGGGCATCCGCTGCACGGCCGACTTTGGCGAGATCGTTTTCAACCTCGTGGAGGAGGGTCTCATGAGCAAGACCGACCAGGACTCCCGCGAGGACTTCCAGGACATTTTCGATTTCGACCGGGATCTGGTGGAAAACTTTCGCATTGAGTTGGATGAGCTGGAATGGACGCGATGAAAACGGCCCGGCTGCGCCTCTTATTTGCGGCGCTGCTCTTTTTCGCATGGATTGGCTGGCTGGCTTACCTGGCGGCAAAAGTCTCGCTGGACCCGCCCATCGTTCTGTCCCGCCCGCAGTTTCTGGTCTCCAATCTCGACGTGATTGCGGAAGTCGACCAAGTCCCCGACGGCGACGATCAGCCGACGCCCGTAAAAGTCATCGAGGTGCACTATCCGCCAGGCGAGAAAGCCCTCCAGGGCAAAGTTATCCAGGTAGCAGGGCTTGCCCGCTGTCGCAAGGATTGGAAGGGGCCGGGGCAGTATATCTTGCCGCTGGTGCGCTCCGACGACAAGTACTTCATTGCCGCCATTCCCCACTCGCCGGGTTTCCCGCCCTCGACGGACCAGGCGCGCACCTGTCGGATCTATCCCGTGAACCCGCAGACCACGGCGCAGCTGAACTCCATGCCGAAGCTGGAGCGATAAAATAGATCAGGCTTGGCGGGACAAAGGCAGGTAAAGCGTAAGCACAAAAGCGGCCAGCGCCACGATGAGTGCCAGGATCATGGGAATGCGCATGGCGCGCTGCACGGTGGTCCTTCGAGCATAGGCGCCGATCAAGGGTGGCAACAGTAAATTGCCGAAAGAGCCAAGCGCGAACATGGCGCCGTACGCGGTTCCCTGGGTCGACTGGAACTGTTCAAACAGAATGCCGACCAGGGTCGGAAAAATTGGCCCAAAGAACAGACCGACCAGAACCAGCCCTGCGGCGGCGCTGAAGCTCTTTCGCGCACCCGCCATGTTGCCGAGCGCCACCGCCGCAGCGAGCGCTAGCAACACAACGAACCAACCCTGTGCGACATCGCGGTTGAGGGCATGGTAGGCAAAGGTTGCCGCCAATAAGCGCGACGTGAGAAACGCCAGCCAGAAGCCGATCAAGATGCGTTGTGCACGAAGCGCGGGAAAACCCAGGTCATGGAGGTACCGGGTGGCCCAGGTGCTCAGCGACCCCTCCAGCGGACCGTAGAAAAGGAAAGTAATAGCCGCCAGCCACAGCAAGGGCCGGCCGAACACCGCCCATGGGTTCGCGCTGTTAGCCGGATGTGGCGGGAAGGTCGTGAGTGCAGCCAGCAAGGCCGGCATGAGGCACACTACGGAAATCAGAACTAGCCCGCGCCGATACTCAAACTGCTGCAGAAGCCTTTGCGCGATTATCGGCGACACCAGGGCGCCAAGCGCGAAGAAGACATTGCCAAAATTCTGCGCCGCGGCCGCGTTTTCGGGGTAAAAGGCCGTCAACATCAGCACGCTGCTGCTCGTGCTGAGGCACGCGCCGCCCAAGCCGAGCAGCAGAATGGAGCCGAGCGCTCTCCCTACGGTCTGGCTGGCAGCCAGGGATGCCACGGCCGCCGCCGTTATCAGCGAACCGAATATCAGCACCGGCTTGACATCCCACTTATCAATCAGGATGCCGCTCAGGAGCATCATCGGGATGAGGCTGAGATTGATGGCCGAGAGCAGCCACTCGACTCGGTCTTCACTCAGCGCCAGGCGCTTGGCCAGAAGCAGCTGAATGCTTTCGAGCAACACCAGCACCATGCCGAAGACAAAGGCTCCGGAAATGGTCGCTGCAGTAACCGACTGGAAGCCGATCATGAGATCCTGAACCCGTGAACAAGGGAGCTTGTCCACTATTTTAGAAGGTTGCGGGCAGGCCGACGGGCTTCCCATAATCCGTTAGGGCCCGCTAACCGATTCGGAATGTCGGCAGAATGCGATGGGCAAAGGCTTTAAGGGAATTTCGGCTTGCAGGAGTTATACGGGCTTCCTATACTGACACTTTCCACGCATTAGGCTGCGCTAGCGTAGCTCAATGGCAGAGCACTGGTTTTGTAAACCTGAGGTTGTGGGTTCGACTCCCACCGCTAGCTTCCCAGGCGCGGAAGCCGTCGATTCGATTAAGGCCCACCGGCCAGGCTAGTTCAGAAGTCAGAGGTCAGAAATCAGAGGTCAGAAGGGCGCTCTGATTTCTGACCTCTGCTTTCTGATTTCTGATTCTCGGATCGGCCATTGTCCGGGAGCTTGCCGACATGGACATGGACGGGCAGATGGCCGAGCGGCCAATGGCATCAGACTGTAAATCTGACGGGCTTAGCCCTACGGGGGTTCGAATCCCTCTCTGCCCACTGTTCCGAAGAAGCGATTCTAGATTGCAGATTGAAGATTGCAGATTGAAGAATCTGAAATCTAAAATCTTCAATCTGAAATCTTGAAAGCTGCGGGTGTAGCTCAACTGGCAGAGCTCCAGCCTTCCAAGCTGGACGTTGGGAGTTCGAACCTCCTCACCCGCTTTGGCAAAAGCGGCGTGTGACAGGGGGACTCATGCTGCTTTAGCTCAGCGGTAGAGCGCGTCCTTGGTAAGGACGAGGTCCTGGGTTCAATCCCCAGAAGCAGCTTTTTGCTCACCTGGGTGAGTGGTGAGTCGTAGGTGGTGAGTGGCAATTAATGGTTGAGCGGTGCGTGGTGCGTGACGAGTGGTAACGGGTGCATTTCGGCACCGCCCACCACTCACGACTCACCACTCACCAATTTGCAATGCGGAGGAACGATGGCTAAGGACGTCTTTTCGCGCACCAAGCCGCACGTCAACGTTGGCACGATTGGTCACATTGACCACGGCAAGACTACCTTGACGGCGGCAATCGTGGCGCGCCAGGGGTACAAGAACAAGGTCGACAAGATCAAGTCGTACAAGGATATCGCCAAGGGCGGTACCGAACGCGACGAGCTGAAGACCGTCACCATCAGCGTGGCCCACGTGGAGTACGAGACTCCGGCGCGGCATTATGCGCACATCGATTGCCCAGGGCACGCCGACTACATCAAGAACATGATCACCGGCGCCGCCCAGATGGACGGGGCCATCCTGGTCGTGGCCGCCAACGACGGTCCGATGCCGCAGACGCGCGAGCACATCCTGCTCGGCCGCCAGGTCGGCGTGCCGCGTATCGTTGTGTTCCTGAACAAGATCGACACCGTGGACGACCCGGAATTGCTCGAGCTGGTCGAACTGGAGCTGCGCGAGCTGCTGGCCAAGTACGACTTCCCCGGCGATGAGATCCCGATCGTGCGCGGCAGCGCCT
>DASZFN010001169.1:0-1642 GCA_035939715.1 Gemmataceae bacterium
ACTTGCCGTCCCATGATCAATTCGGTTTTCGTGGGCATGGGTCATGTCCCGCAAACAACCAACCAGCCCGAAGCGCGAGCGCCGGGTCTTCCCACCCCCGTCGCTCGCGCTCCGAGCTAGTGACGTTATTTCGCCAATTTACGCGTTAGCTTGGCACGTCGCGGTTTCCCCGTCAAGCGCGGGACAAGGTTTCGCGACGGCTTTGGCGTTCATCCGCCCCGATTGCCGGCGCCCGAGGCCCTGTGGCGGACTGGCGTTGCGTCAGGAAAGCTTGGGAAAGGAGGAAGAGAGGTAAGACACATTTCGGAAACCTTTCGATGAAACCCTACGGGTAACCAATCCCGTCCGGACAGGCTTGGCCAGCAACCGGAAGCGCGTCGGGCGTCGGGGCGAGGTAACTCCCTCGGCGAAGCGAACGACAGCGAGTGCCCAGGCCGTGTGATCCAGCCCCGAAATCGCCAAATCGTGGGAGCCTTCGTTTTCGCCATTGCGGGGGCCACGCCGCTGCGCCGTAAAGGCCTGGCGCCAGCGGTCCTGCCGGGGTCCAAGAGCAGGGCATAGGCACACCAGGGTTTCCCAGGAACCTGAGAGGTCCTGCCGTCTCCACGGCAACACTGCGGGGTAGTGGGGACCCCGCCAACGAACCCCAGGTCCCGGCGGGTGCGTCCGCCCGCCGGGGAGCGAACCGGCGGGCGCGACCGTGGTAGCGCCAAGCGAAGGCAACGAAGTGCGGCGCGAGGGGCGTCAGGAAGTCGGAGCCTCCCATAGTACCGGCGACGCAGGGGAACGGGACCCGAAGGACCCTGCCGAGGGAAGGGGAGGCCTTCATCATGGAACCGTTGGAGGGAAACATGGCGAGTGCATCGGAACTCGATCCCGTGTTAACGAAACAACGACGGATAGCAGAGTTGGCGAAGCAGTCCCCGGCCATGGGATTCACTTCGCTGGCCCAGCACATCGACCTGCAGTGGCTGCACACGGCCTACCTGCGCACCCGCAAAGACGGGGCCGCGGGCGTGGACGGACAGACGGCCGCGGACTGGGAGGCGGACCTCCGGGGCAACCTGGCGTCGCTCCTGGAACGGGCCAAGTCCGGCACGTACCGGGCGCCGCCGGTGCGGCGGGTGTACATCCCCAAAGGCAGCGGGGGCGAGACCCGGCCGGTGGGGATCCCGACGTTCGAGGACAAGGTCCTGCAACGGGCGGTCGTCATGGTGCTGGAAGCCATCTACGAGCACGACTTCTTGGACTGCTCGTACGGCTTCCGCCCGGGGCGATCGGCGCACCAGGCGCTGGAGGTGCTGCACCGGCAACTGACGGGGAGCGGTGGCGGTTGGCTGGTGGAAGTGGACATCCGTAAGTTCTTCGACACTTTGGATCAGGCCCAGCTGCGGGACTTTCTCCGACTCCGGGTGCGTGACGGGGTGCTGCTCCGTCTGATCGGCAAATGGCTGAGAGCAGGGGTTCTGGAAGAGGGGTGTTTGGAACACCCCGCGACCGGGACGCCGCAAGGCGGGGTGATCTCACCGCTGCTGGCCAACATCTACCTGCACTACGTGCTGGATGTCTGGTTCGAGCGGGAGGTCAAACCGCGCTTGCAAGGTCGTGCTTTCTTGATCCGCTACGCGGACGATTTCGTCAT
>DASZFN010001170.1:0-3603 GCA_035939715.1 Gemmataceae bacterium
TCATGCGGCTTGCGCGCCGTTTCCTGGTCCGGTGGGTCGGCTGCCACGCTCAGGACAAGGATGACGCTTGCGATGAGCGAGAACATTTTGACCTCCCGCCTGGGGCAAATTTCAACGGCCTGGCAGATACATCACACTCTACTACATGCGACTCGGCGTCGCAATCGTCGAGACGAAACTCACGGGGCCGTAGGCGCCCGCGAAACAAACAGGCTTCACTCCGGAACGCGCCATGATCGAAAACTTGCCCGGATTTTCCTTTTCTGACCGTTTCGGCCGACCGACGGCGGCCAATTTGAAAAGCTGGCATGCCCCCGTTATCATGGCCCGCATGACTCTCCTGCGCATGGGCCTACTTCTCGTGTGGCTGGCAATGCCGGATCCATGCCTCCCGGCAGGCCAGACGAAGTCACCCAGTCCCTACTTCGCCATTCATGTCGTCGATGCCGAGACCGGCCGCGGCGTCCCCATGGTTGAGCTGCAAACGACCAGCAGCGTCCGCTACTACACCGATTCCAACGGCCTGGTGGCGTTCGCCGAGCCGGGACTGATGAACCAAAGGGTTTGGTTCGGCGTCTCGGCGCACGGCTACCAATTCCAGCCCGATGGTTTCGGTATCCGCGGCGCCGCGCTGGAAACCAAGCCCGGCGGCAGCGCGCAGCTTAAGATTAAGCGCCTCAACATCGCCGAGCGCCTGTACCGCATTACGGGGCAGGGAATTTACCGCGACACGGTGTTGCTCGGCCGCAAGCCGCCCATCGCCGAGCCGCTCCTCAATGCGGCCGTGACCGGGCAGGATGGCATCCTGACCGCCATTTACTGCGGCAAGCTGTACTGGTTCTACGGCGATACCAACCGGCTGTCCTATGCGCTGGGCAATTTTTCCATGAGCGGCGCCACGACCGATCTGCCGGACAAGATTGACCCGTCCTTCGGCTTCAATCTGAAGTACTTCACCGCCCGGGACGGCTTCGCCAAAGCCATGGCCCCGATGGCCGGCGAGGGAGTGGTCTGGCTTTCCGGCCTGGTTGTCATCCCCGACGAATGCGGCAGGATGCGCCTGCTCGCGTATTTTCAGCGCCGCCGTGGCCTGGGGGCCGTGTTGGAGAATGGCTTTGTCGTTTACAACGACGCCAAGGAGGTGTTCGAGAAGCTCCAGAACGTCACCCTTGATCCGCCGATCTTCCCCCAGGGCTATTCGTTTCGCGTCAAGACGGACGATGGGACCGACTACGTTTACTTTACCGCCCCGTACCCGGCGCTACGCGTCAAGGCGCTCGAGAAGTCCTACCTGGACCTTGCGTCCTACGAGGGCTACACCTGCCTCAAGCCTGGGACGCGCTACGGCGGCAAGGGGCAGGCCGATCTCGACCGCGACGCCCGTGGCAAGCTCGTGTGGGCGTGGAAAAAGGACACGCCGCCGCTCGGCTCCAAGCAGCAACAGGAACTGATCGCCGCCGGCAAGATGAAACGCGAGGAGTCACCGTTCCGGCTGCAGGACGCCGGTAGCGGTAAGCCGATTCTGCTGAACAACTGCTCCTGTTTCTGGAATGACTATCGCAAGCGCTACATCATGATCGCCTCGGAGTCCTTCGGCGCGACGATGCTCGGCGAGGTCTGGTACAGCGAAGCCGACCATCCCGAGGGGCCATGGCTCTACGCGCGCAAGATCATCACGCACGCCAACAAGAAAGACGATGCCCATGACTTCTACAACCCGACCCAGCATCCCTTCTTCGATCGGGCCGGCGGCCGGCTGATTTACCTGGAAGGCTCCTACGTCAACACCTTCTCAGGTAATCCGCATCCGACGCCGTACTATGAGTACAATCAAATCATGTACAGACTCGATCTGTCCGACTCCCGGCTGAAACTGCCTGCCGAACCGGCGGCGAAACCCCAATCCCTTTCAAAATGACGTGGAAAAGGGAGGCAATATGAGAGTGAGAGTTCTTATCTACAAAGCCAAAGAAGGAGGATACTGGGCCCAGGTCCCCGCTCTGCCAGGGTGCATTACGGAAGGCGAAACGCGCGAGGAAGTGCTTGCTAATCTTCGTGAAGCACTCGAGGGTTGTTTGCTAACTCCTCGCGGAGACTTCGTTCCCGAAGAAGGAGGCAAGGAAGAGGAGATCGAGGTTTGAAATCGGTCTCAGGTAAACAAATGTGTCGAGTTCTGGAGCGGCATGGTTGGCAACTCCAGCGCATCTCAGGAAGCCATCACATCTTTAACAAGCCGGGGGGATCAACCCATGTCACGGTACCGGTCCACGGCAACCGCTCGCTGAAAACAGGCACGCAGCGAAATATCATGAAGCAGGCCGGGCTGACTGAAGATGATCTTTAGCGCTGGCTAGTCTCGAGCAGACTACTTCTCTTCCTGCGCTAGCGCATCCGCGTTCGCAGGCAGACCGCGTTCGTGCCGCAGACGGTCTACTTCGACCAACACCTGCTGCAGCACACCGACATTGATCCGCAGGCAGTTATACTCGACCCAGTACGCCCAGAGATTCGTGATCAAGGTCAACGTGCCTAGAGCCATGTGCAGTTCCCATGGCCAGACTTGAACCTGGGCGGCGGCGCCGGCCATGCCCGTGGCGGCGACGGTCAGCATCGCATAGAGAGCGGGCGGAAAGACCCGGCGCTTCAAGTCACGGGTCAGCTTGGGCAGAGGGTCGTCGGGCAAATCATAGGCAATCTTGACCTCCTTCACCCAGCGGCCCGTGCCCAGGAAGTAGGTGAAGATAAGACAATGCACCAGAAGCGTCAGGATCGCCGCCGACAGGCCGAAAAGAAAGTGGTACCAGAAGATCTGATCGCTCGGATTGTGGACGCCGTCGCGCAGCTTGGACAGGACGCCCAGGAGATATCCAACAGCCAGCATCAGGCCGTTCAGAGCTGCCAGAATGGGAAAGATACGTGTCATAAGGATTCCGAAGCTAACGCGTCAGCCGAAAGGATTCGCAAAGCACAAGCGTCGCATTGTGCCTCCTTTGTGGAGCAGGGGGTCCAGCGAACGCCCGCAAGCTGTGCGAGAATCTAGCCCAGCTTACCAAACTAGCGCTATAATAGAACACGAGCAGGAGCACCACGGGCCACGGGGTGCGGACTGGGGTGGGCCGTCCGCCACAGGTGGGCGGCGGGAGCAGGTGCGAGGCGCCGATGATCGCTACCTTGCTTGCTATTGCCAAGACGAAGCTGCCCGGGGCACCCCGCTCGTGGGATCCCCGCCTCCTTTGGACCACCCTTGCCCTGGTTGCAATAATCGTCATAGGAGCCATCGCCGTCGCGGTGCTCGACCGCTGGCGCAAGCGTGCGCTCCCGCCGGCTTTCGACGCCAATGACCAACTTGCTCAGTTTCGGGAATTGTATGACAAGGGTGAGTTGAGCGAGCAGGAGTTCGAACGCATCCGGGAGCAGTTAGGCGGAAAAATCCGCGAGGATATGGGCGTGCCTGCCAGCGCGGCTCCCAAAGACGAGAAGACGGAGCAATCCCATGCGGACGGACAAGCATCAGCGCCTGCTGCAAATGGAAGCAAGCGCGACCTTCCAGGCGATCGCGGAGCGCCACCGAGCCAGGGATAACTTGCCAAGACTGCTTGCATG
>DASZFN010001171.1:0-4449 GCA_035939715.1 Gemmataceae bacterium
ACGCTAGACGCGGGCAAGCCTACTACCGGAACGGAACGATTTGTGGCCAGTCACCCCAACGGCGCAGGCCCATGGGTTTTTAGTGATGATTCTGTCTCGGATTGGCTCATTACTGTCCGCGCCAACCATCCAACGCTGGGCGAAATCAGTCGCAAAATTGCGCAGGGGTTGGTCAGTGGCTGCGACAACGCATTCTACCTTGAAAGACGCGAAAAGTTCATTTACAGCAAACTAACTGGTAGCACTCACGAGATCGAATTGGACCTGATCCATCCGTTGCTAAAAGGCTCTCTTCACATCCGGCGATGGCTTTTCGACGAGTCCAAACTAGTGGCTCTCTTCCCGTATCAGCGAAACGGCAACGAGTTCAAGCTAATTGACCCCGACGTAATGCGCAAACGATTTCCAAAGGCGTGGAAATACCTTGGACTTTGCCGATCTGCCTTGGAAAAGAGAGAGAATGGCAGATTCAAAGGTGAAAGATTTTACCAATATTCGCGTCATCAAAACTTTGAGGTCATGGATCAGCGCAAAATTCTTGTCCCGGCTATCGCCCAGCGCGGGGAGTATGCGGTGGATGTGGAGGGAAAACAATACTACGTTGGTAGCGGGGGCGGAGGAGGTGGCGCACATGCAATTCTTCCACACATCAAGATCGACTTCCAGTACCTGTGCGGGCTTCTCAACAGCACTTGCCTCGACTCGTTTCTGCAGCGAGTTACGACGCCATTCCACAGCGGGTGGTTCGCATACAGAAAAGCCTACATCGCTCAAATCCCAATCAAGTTACCTGAAACTCCAGAGGAAAAAAAACTTTCCGAACGAATCGTCGAATCCGTCCAGACGATTATGAAGGCGAAGCACAAACTCCGTGACGACAAGCTTTCCGACCGCGAGCGTAATGCCTGTCCTCCTTCCCGAAATGATTGCCGTTTTTGGCGAATAAATAGGTGAAGGAAAAGCCTCCTCCCAACCCGCGGGAAGCCCCGCAGAGGGAGGACGACATGTCGGATGATATCCCGTATCAGCGAGATTTCCAAGAGGGTTCGAGAACCCCGAGGGCCGCAGCGCCAAAGGGCCCCGAGGCTTTCTCCGAGCCTGCCGGGGAGGTGGTCTCCACGGAGCGGAGCGAACCCGTCGCGTCAGCGATGGGTGAGCGGAGCGGAGTGGAGACCACCTCCCCGGCGGCCGCTCCTCATACCGCCTCGCCGCGGACTCGAGGCCGTCCTTTGGCCTTGTCCGATTTTGCATTGCCGACAACCCCGTCGGCCAGTGCATCCCCGGCGCGGGCTGGAACGGAGGAGCCGGCTTTGGCGATACCCGGTGGGGAGGAGGAGGCCCTTGTCTCGACCCCGACTCCGCTCAGCCAGGCGGCATCGCTGCCCCGGTTGAAGGGGCGGGCTCGCGGCCGGCGCTTGGGCAAGGCGGACGATCCACCAGCGGCCCTGTTGCCGGAGCAACGTCTGCTCTTGCTGGACACGTGGCGGCGAAGCGGGCTACCGGCTCGGGACTTCGCTGCCCTGGTTGGGATGTCGCGGCACACGTTGTATGCCTGGAAGAAGCGGTTCGACCAGGAAGGGCCGGCGGGGTTGATGGACAAGCCGCGCGGGGGTCCTCAGGGCAGCCGGCTGCCGGACCTGATCAAGCGTACGATTGTGATGCTCAAGGAAGCCAACCCCACGTGGGGCTGCCAGAAGATCAGCGACATGCTGGTGCGGGGTCCGGCGTTGCCCGCGAGCGCCAGTGCGGTGGCGCGGGTGCTGCACGAGGCCGGTTATGAGTTGGAGGAAACGCCCACGCGGCCACACCCCGATCACGTGCGCTCTTTCGAGCGCGCCCAGCCCAACCAACTCTGGCAGACCGACCTGTTCACCTTCATCCTCAAGCGGCAGAACCGGCGCGTCTACCTGGTGGCCTTCATGGACGATCACAGCCGATTCATCGTTAGTTATGGCTTGCATGCCAGCCAATCGTCGGCGTTGGTGTTGGAGGTGTTGCGGGCGGGGATCGCCTCATACGGTCGACCGGAGGAAATCCTCACCGATAACGGCAGCCAGTACGTGACTTGGCGAGGGAAAAGCGCCTTCACGCGGGAGTTGGAAAAGCTCGGTATCAAGCAGATCGTCTCCCGGCCACGGCATCCGCAAACCCTCGGGAAGATCGAGCGCTTCTGGGGCACCTTGTGGCGGGAGTGTGTGGAGACGACCGTGTTCGTGGACCTGGGTGACGCCCGGACTCGCATCGGCCATTTCATCGACCATTACAACTTCCAACGGCCGCATCAAGGACTGGACGGTCTGGTGCCGGCCGATCGCTTCTTCCGGGCAGCGCCGGAGGTGATCCAGACGTTGCAAGCGCGGGTCGCGGGTAACGCGTTGGAGCTGGCTCGGCAGGGAGTGCCGAAAACGCCCTTCTATCTGACGGGCCAGGTGGGCGGCCAACCATTCAGCGTGCACGCCGAGGGAGAGCGCGTCATTATGACAGGCGCCGAGGGTCGGCGGGAGGTCGAGCTGACGCCTCCCGACAAAGACCGCGACCGGGTTCGGTCCCTTCCCGAGCCGCTATGCCCGGCGGGGCGAGTGACGAGCGCCGCGGGTGAAGAGGACGAGGAACCGTTGGGACCCGGTCGGTCGGTGATCGATGACCTGGCGGGGACAGAAGGAGGTGAGGCATGAGCGAGCCTGTCAGTCCGGTGGTCTCCACTTCCAAGCCGGGCAAAAAACGACCTCCACCATTCAAGCCAGCGGGAATCCGTCATCTGGGGAAAAACGCGAGTGCGGAGGCCAGACGCTTGGCGGCAGCGATCCTGGAATGTTTGGCGGGAATGCGCACGCCGAGGTCAGCGGCCGAAGCGTTGAAGTTGTCACTGCCCCGCTACTACCAGTTGGAAGCGCGCGCGTTAGACGGTATGCTGGCGGCGTGCGAGCCACGGCCATTGGGGCGCGTCAAAACGTCGGCGAGTGCCTTGGCCACCTTGCAACGCGAGTGCGGGCAGTGGCGGCAGGAATGCGCCCGACAGCAAGCATTGGTGCGAGCTATGCAACGAGCCATCGGCCTGGCGGCGCCGCCGGCCAAGACCGACAGTTCGAAGCGGCGGAAGCGACGACCCATGGTACGAGCGCTCAAAGCGGTTGAGGGTTTGCGTAACGGCGAGTCGGCGGAAGTGGCCACGGACAGCGCGAGGTCGGTACCGTGACCGGGGGAGATCTCAGGCTGAGGAGGGCGTCGGTGGCGAGGTCCTCTTCAGCCCCTTCTCTCATGGAGGAGTTCTTCGATGCGTGGACGCCGGCCGGCCGGACCCGAGTATGTGGACAAGCTGGACGGATCGAGCCCGAGCAAGAAACGGCTGCGGGTGATCTTGGAGACCATGACGGGACATTGCACGGTGCAGGAGGCCTGCGCTCAACTGGGGTTGGGCGAAGTGCGCTTCAACCAGTTGCGTCAGGAGGCGTTGCAAGGCGCCTTGGCCACCCTGGAGCCGAAGCCGGCAGGTCGACCGCGAACGACGACACCGGAGGAGGAACGGATTCAAACGCTGCAGCAATCCTTGGCGGACAAGGACCTCGAATTGCGCGAGGCTCAAGTGCGTGAAGAGATCGCCCTGGCCCTGCCGCGTCGGCCGGTGGCGCCGGAAAAAAAAACGCCCCGGCCCGACCGACCGAAGTGGCGGAAGAAGAAAAAACGCTGACCCCGCTGCCAGAGGAAACTACCTCGCTTCCGCCAGCGCCGGTCTTGGAAATCCAGTCGTTTGAGCACGACCACATGAAACGACTCAAGGCCATTTGCCAAATGTGCGAGGCACCCGTGCAGACTACTCTCGGCTGCCGCCCGGCCGGTCCACGGCCCCGACAACAATTGCAACAAGCGATTCGACAGCAGGCCGTCCACCTGCATCAGTGCTTGGCCGAGCAGGGCCGGACCTGTGCCCACGCGGCCACACGCCTGGGGATCCCGGTCCGGACATTACGCAAATGGCACCAAACCTTCCAGCGGGACCAACAACATCTACCGACATTGGGTCGGCCGATACAGCTGTCGAGCCCCGAGCAATGCGCGGAAGTGTTCCGATGGTTAATCATCCGTGGGCCGGGGTTAGGGCTGCCGACATTGCGGAATCACTGCCCAGATCCCACCCGGGCGGAACTCGAACAGATTGTTACTTTTTATCGCCGCTGGTGGCAGGAACAGAACCAGGTGTGGCGGCACCAACTGCACTGGCGCCGCCCCGGCACCGTCTGGGCCATGGACTTCACTGAACCGCCCGCGCCCGTTGACGGCCGCTATGGCTACCTCTTGGCGGTTCGCGACCTGGCCAGCGGCTACCAGTTGCTCTGGTGGCCGGTCCTCGACATGACTGCAGCCGTGACCATCGAAGCATTGACGCTGCTGTTCACGATCCACGGCACACCGCCCCTGGTTCTGAAAAGTGATAACGGTTCTGCCTTCATT
>DASZFN010001172.1:0-15854 GCA_035939715.1 Gemmataceae bacterium
TTGAGTATGACGCTGACCGCCGGAACCTATTCCGCCGACGGCCTGGCCGCGGCCGTGCAAAAGGCAATCAATGGCGCGATTCTGAATCACTATGGCTTGAGCACCGGCACCGAGGTCGTTTACCACGATAACAGCGCCGGCGGCGGTGGCAACATCGACGGCCTGACGGATGGGACCAGCTATTACCTCATTCGCACGGCCACGAATTCGATCGAGCTCGCCTCGTCACTGGCCAATGCCCAGGCCGCTTCTCCCATTGCTCTCCCCCTGGGGCCAAACCTGGGAGCAGGCATCGGTCAAACCTTGACGCCGACCCTCACCACCTCCACCCTCACGTTTGGGCCGTCGGCTGTCACGTCGTCGATCACCAACAACGAGATCGGCTTTACCAAAAATTCGGGCCTCTACGCTGGCGAGGCTGTCGTCTACAACACCAACGGCGGCACGAGCATTGGCGGGCTGACCAGCGGGGCCACTTACTACGTCATCTCCGTCGATGCAACGCACATTCAGCTGGCGACGTCGCCGGACAACGCCGCCAGCGGCACCGCTATCACGCTGACCTCGCTCGGCACCGGTTCGTTCTCGGTGCCGGCGCCGACCAGCAACGTCACGGCTTACATCAGCGGGTCGAGTGTCACGGCAGGGGGCAAGGTGATTGTCCAGTCCGGGTTCAGCAATCCGGACACGCAAGTCAGCTCAGGCACCACCGCGAGCTTCAATCCGGCCAATGTGACGCTGACCGGCAATGCGATTTCGTTCGCCAACCCGCATGGATTCAGCAGTGGTCAGGAAGTCCTCTACCACAGCGGCGGCTCGGCCATCGGCGGTTTGACGAATGGACAGACCTATTACGTGATTGTCGTCAACTCCACGACGATCAAGCTGGCCTCGACTCACGCCGACGCCCTGGCCGGCACGGCGCGCAGCCTGACTTCCACGGGCGGCTCGGGGCAGAGCTTCACGCCGCTGGATGCAGGAAACACCAAGACGTTTAGCTCCACGGCCGTGACGCCGACGCCAGCGACCCAGCCCACGGTCAGCGTCACGCCGTTGGACGCGGGATCCCAGCTCGGCATCCTGTCGCTTCTTTCTATTGGCCCGGTCGTCTCCATCACCGGCGGCAACGGCGAAGCGGCGATGTTCGGCACGCCCACGGTCAATGTCGAGACCATTACCGGATCGACGGTCCCGAACCTCACCATCACGTCGAGCAACGACACCCTGAACCTGTCGGTAAACGGCGTCGCCTTCAGCGTGAAGGTGGCGCACAGCACCTACGCGAACGCTGACGCCCTGGCCACGGCTATCCAGACGGCGATCAATAACGGGCTGGCAGCGCTCAACAACCAGATCACGTTTGCAGCTCCGACAAGCCTGACCAGCGGCGAGGAAGTCGTCTACCACAATGGCGGCAGCTCGAACCTGAGCGGGCTGACGGACGGCAAGTCCTATTATGTGATCTTTATCAACAGCACGACGATCAAGCTGGCCTCGACGTATGCCAGCTCGCAGGCTGGCACGGCCCTGCCGCTGGGCCCCGGCGTCGGCGGCGCCAACCAGAGCCTGACGCCGCTTTTGACCCTGTCTTCCGTCTCGTTCAATTCGAGCACGGTTTCGGTCAACAATAGCGCCGCGGACGAAATCACCTTCACCAGCAATCCGGGCCTCGCCACCGGAACGATGGTCTATTACCAGAACAACGGCAACACCAATGTCGGCGGGCTGGCCAACGGCGGGCAATACTATGTGATCCAAGTCGATGCGACGCATATCCGGCTCGCCAGCTCGCTGGCCAACGCCAATGCCGGAATTCCTGTCTCTCTGACAGCCGCCGGCACCGGCACGAGCCAGAGCCTGGTGACGTCGCTGAATGTGCCCCCGGCGGCGTCCACGTTGACCATCAACCCGGCGACCGATGTCAGCGTGACCGATAATGCGATCCACTTTACCAGTGCGGATGGCTTCACGACCGGCGAGGAAGTGGTCTATCACAGCGGCGGCGGCTCGAACATCGGCGGGCTGACGGACGGAAAGACTTATTATGTGATCGTGGCCGATGCCTCCACGATCAAGCTGGCCGCGACCTATCACGACGCCACGGCCACGGTCCCGGTGCCGATCGCTCTCACATCCGTGGGCACCTCGTCCAGCCAAACCATCACGCCCATCAACGCCAGCGGCAGAGAGGCTTTCAATCCATCGACCAACGTCGGTAAAGCGACCAGCACGATTACGCAGCTCACGGGTAAGCAGTCGCTGTGGAACAACGCCGACGGCGGTACCTTCACCATCACCGTGACGATCAACAACCAAGCCGAGACAACCAGTGCCATCAGCTACAACGACACCAGCACCCTGACGACCGAGCTGAATAAGCTGCAGGGCGTGTCGAACGTCACTGTTACCGGCTCCGGCACCCGGAGCGATCCGTGGGTCATCACCGGTCTGCCCACGTTCACAACCAACGACTCTGCACTGACAGGTGATCTGCAGGTCGGGTTTGCCAGCGCGCATGGATTCAAAACCGGGGACGAGGTTGTTTACCATAATTCCGGCGGCACCAGCGTCGGCAACCTCCACGATGGCCAAACGTACTTCGTCATCAAGATATCGGATGCCGCGATCGAGCTGGCCTCGACGTACGCCAAGGCCACGGCCACGATTCCGGCGCCCATCACGCTGGATGGCAAGGTGGCCACCGGCAACGGGCACACCTTCACGCCGACGAACCCCAGCGCGGCGCAGACGTTTGGCACTGCCGCGGTCTCGACAACTCATTCGGGGGCCGACGAGATCACCTTCGCTACCGATCCGGGCTTGCAAACCGGAGACGCCGTCGTCTACTACAATGGCGGCGGCACGAGCATCGGCGGGCTGATCAATGGCCAGGTCTACTATGCCATCAGGATCGATGCGACGCACGATCAGCTCGCCCTCACCCCAAGCAAAGCCACGAACGGCGACTACATTGATCTGACATCGATTGGCACGGGCACAAATCACAGCCTGGTGAAAAAGCCCACGTCGGTCAGCATCGATGGCATCGTGGTGCCGTTGCCGAGCGCCTTTGGGGCCCAGGTCGTGAGCGTGACGGCGGCGGGGGCGGGCGGCGACAGCGTCGGCGGGGCCGGGGCCGTGTCGCTGAACTTCATCCGCATGAACGTGCAAGCCTACATCTCCAATACCGGGGCCGGACAGGTCCTGGCGGGCAGCGACGTGGACGTGCAAGCCAACGATACCTCCAAGGCGGACTCCGGCACCGGCGCGCTGGCACTATCACTCAACGCCGGCGTGGCAATCGATGCTTCAGTCGGCCTCAACGACATCAGCAACACCGTCAAGGCGTATATCCAGGGAGCGACGGTGCAATCGACCGGCGGCTCGGTCACGGTCAGCGCCACGGAGACCGCCCAGGACGTCAACGTGGTCATCGGCGGAGCGGGGTCCAATGAAGGCCTGGCGTTCGGCGGCTCGTTCGCCTTCAACTACATCACCAACACGGTGGCAGCCTCCATCGAAGCCAGCGGGACAGGCAGCGCGGCGGTGGCATCGACCGTCAACGCTTTGGGCAATCTGTCGGTGGTGGCCACGGATACGGCTTCCATTGCGACGCTGGCGGGGAACGTCGCCATCGCCATTAATACAGGTAAGGTCGCGGCCAGCGTCGCCTTCGCGATCAATAATGTCAGCGACTCGGTCACAGCCACCATCGACAATTCGACCGCGACCTCGGCGACCGGAAACATCCTCGTCTCGGCCACGTTCGCCAGGCCGGCCTATCTGCCGGCCGGGCTGGACGTGCAGATCGCGGCCATGGCGGTGGACGGCAGCGGCGCAGCGGTGGGTGCCGGGGCCGGCTCCGTCGCGCTGAACTGGATCAACAACGACGTCGAAGCCAAAATCGCCGATATCAGCGCCAGCGAGAACATTAGCGCAGCGGGCCTGCTCGAAGTCACGGCCAGCGACCATTCGACGATCGACTCCCTGGCCGGCGCCGTGGCCATCGCGGGCATCGGCGCGTCGGCGGGATCCGGGGCGATTGGCGCGTCGATCGCCTACAACTACCTGGGCGGCGATCCGAACGATCCGAACACGACGAACAACAACAAGGTGATGGCCATCATCGAGAACTGCGCCGGCCCGATCACGGCGGGGCAGGTGCTCGTCCAGGCCGTTTACGACGGCCAGATCAACAACATCACGGTGGCCGGGGCAGCCGCGGGCACCTTCGCGCTGGGCGGGGCCGTGTCCATCAACAACATCATCAATCGCACGGAAGCCCACATTTCCGGTGCGTCGAACGTCACGACCACGAAGGGCGGCTCCGATAGCCTGGACGTCACGTCCCAGGATACTTCGACGATTCAGGTGCTGGCGGGCGGCGTCGGCATTGCCATCGCCACGGAGACTCCGGTCGGCATCGCGGCGGGCGTGTCGGTGGCGTCCAACGAGATCTTCGACACCAACCTCGCCTACATCGACAGCTCCAGCGTGCATAGCGCCGGGGACGTGAGCCTGACGGCCACGTCCACGCCGACGATCAAGGCGTTGACGATCGGCGTGGCGATTGCCGGGACGGCGGTCGAGGGCGGGTTTGCCGGCTCGGGCGCCGGGGCCGGGTCGGGCAATACCGTCGGCAACACGGTGGAAGCCTACATCAGCAACAGCGGCACAGGCACCCTGGGCGTCTACGCCGGCGGTGCGGTGAATCTCACCGCGACGGACAGCCCAACCATCCTGGCGTGCGCGGGGGCTCTGGGCGTAGGCGTCGCCATTGGCGGGGGCGGCTCGGTTGGGGCGTCCGTCGGCATCTCCGTGGCGATCAACCACATTGCCGACACGGATGAAGCCTACATGCATGCCTCCACGGTCCAGGCCACGGGCCACAATGTGACGTTGACCGCGACGGAAACGGGGCTGATCGAAGCTCTGTCGGTCGGCGGCGCGGTGGGTGTCGGGGCCGGCGGCGGCGATGGCGTCGGCGTCGGAGCAGCCGGGGCAGGCTCGGGCAACACCATCGCCAATTTTGTCTATGCCTACATCGCCGCCGGCAGCCTGGTCACGACGCTGAATGGCGGCAACGTCGTGCTGATGGCGACCGATACATCCACGATCACGGCCAACGCGGGCGGCGTCGGCATCGGCGCGGCCATCGGCGGCGCCAACGGGACCGGCGTGTCCTTTGGCGTCGCGGCATCGACCACAGACATCGAGAACAATGTCAAGGCGTACATCGACGGCTCGACCGTGCTCAGCGCCGGCGGCGTGACCCTGGAAGCCAGCGAAACGGCGACCATCACGACGCTGACCATCGGCGGCGCCATCGGCGTGGGGGCCGGCGGGCTTAGCTCGGCCGGCGTCGCGGTGGCGGGATCCGCTTCGGTCAACACGATCAAGGACCATGTGCTGGCGAATGTGGCGAATAGCAGCACCGTGCACGCGAGTGGCGCCGCCCTCAACCTGCGCGCCACGGATGGCACAACGATCACGGCCAGCGCCGGCGGCGTGGCGCTGGGCGTGGGCGCCGGCTACCTGGAAGGCAGCGCCACGGCTGTGGGCTTCGCGGCCGCCAACAATGACATCGAGAACACCGTTGAAGCCTACATTGACCATTCGACGGCCACGGGCTTTTCCAATGACGTGGCCCTGGCCGCGACGGAGACGGCAGTGATCTTGGCCTTCAGCATCGGCGGAGCGGTGGCCATCGGCGGCGGATTCCTGGTCGGCGCCGCGGGGGCTGGGGCCGGCGGCAATTCCACCAACACGTTGCGTAACACCGTCAAAAGTTTCGTCGCCAACCGCGCCACAGTCACCACCACGGGAGGCGGCAATGTCTCGCTGACCACCATCGACTCGGCCAATACCACGGCCAGGACGGTTGCGGCTTCGGTGGCCATTGCCGGGGGGTTGTTGGGGGGCGCGGCGATTGCCATCGGCGCCGCCCTGGCCGTCAACGACGTCGCGGACACGGTCGAGGCCTACAGCTCGAATTCGACCATCACGTCCGCCGGCAGCATCAGCCTCAGCGCATCGGCGACCTCCATAGTCCATGCCGCGTCGGTGGCGGCAAGCGTATCGATCGCCGCTGCCTCTGTGGGCGTCGCCTTATCCGGCGCGGGAGCCAACTCCACCAATACGGTCAACAACACGATCGAGTCGTACATCACCGGTGCCAGTCCACAGGGCAAAAGCGTCGTCAGCGCCACGGGCGATATTTCCCTGACGACGTCGCAGACCTGCACGATCGACTCCACGATCGTGGCCGCGTCGCTCGCGGGGGGCTTGTTTGGCGCCTCGATCGGCGTTTCCGTGGCGGAGAACGATGACACGAGCACGATCCAATCGTTCGTGGACAACGCCAGCGTCACCTCGACCGCCGGCGGCATCACTTTGAGCGCCACGTCCAACGATACGGTGACAACCTTGTCGGTGGCGACATCGGTGGCCGCGGCCCTTGGTGGCGCTGGTGCGGGCGGCACCGCCACCGTCAATGTCGATCCGACACTCGAAGCTTATGCCGGCAGCGGGGCGACGCTGAACGCCAGCACGACAATCACGATCACGGCGACCGCAACCAACAGCGGCGCGGCCACAACCTATGGCACCGCTGCAGGCGCCGTGGCGGTCGGCTCCAGCACCAGCACGGCCACGACCAGCGGGTCGGTGAAGGCCCACGTCGATGGCGTCATCAGCGGCAGCCAGACGGTGACCATCCAGGCCTCGGCGAAGGACACGGCCGATGCGGAAGCTACGGGGTTGGCCGGGGGCATTATCGCCGGGGCGGGTGCCGGGGCCACGGCCACGGTGGCGCCGACGATCCAGGCTTACACCCTTGGCAACATCACGGCCACCACATCGTTGAGCATCACGGCGGCGCTGACTCCGGAAACCATTGCCAAGACCATCGGCGTGGCGGTCTCCTATCTCTACGCCGTGGGCGCCTCGAATTCGCAGGCGATCAACGATGCCACCATCGCTGCCTACGTGGGCACCGGCAGCCAGTTGACGGGCGGGACGCTTTCGGTAAGCGCTCAGCAGCTCCTGCCGAGCGGCACGACGCCGAGCGCCTACGCCTTTGCGGCGGCCGGGGGAGGCGGCACGCTGGTGGGGGCCAATGCCACCTATGCCAATGCCTCCACCTCGGGTTCTGTTGCGGCTTATACCGGGGGGTCGGTAAAACTGCCCGACGGCGACGTTTCGATCAGCGCCACGAGCCATACGGCCCAATCGGCTGTTGCCATCGGCGTGTCGGTGGGGTATGTCGCTCTGGGCGCCGACACCTGCACGGCCGGCTCGAGTGTCACGACAGCGGCAACGCTGGGCGCGAAGGTCAGCACCGATAAGGGGCGGACGGGGGCCATCTCCGTCCTCGCGACCGGCGCCGATCAGAACACCTCGGCGGCGACGGCCGGAGCGGGCGGCTTCTACGCGGGCAATGCCGCCACCGGCTTGACGACAGACACGTCCACCGTCTCGGCTGAAATCACCAGCGGCACGCTCTACGCGGGCGACGTCACGGTCAACGCCACCAATAACGCCCTTTACGCGCCCAGCTCCAATTCCCTCAACGCCTCCGCGCTTGGCGCCAGCGGATCGACAGCCAAGAATGACGATACGACCTCGGCAACCGCCACGATCGGCGACAATTCCACCACGACGATCACGGCCACGGGTAAGGTCATCTTTGAGGCCCTGAACGCGTTCCAGGAAACGACCAGCGGGGAGAGCGCCCAGGGTGCGGGCGGCGGCGTGGCCAATGCGGCGGCGGTCCTGAGCCTATCGACGCTCAATGGCACCGCAAACTTGAATGTCGGCGATAAGGTAACCATTTCCTCGGGGACCGATCCCGTCGGCAATCCCGGCGGCATCGCGATGGTGGCGGCGAGCGCAATCAGCGCGGTCGATCAGGTCACGCTGACCACAGGCGGCGCCCTCGCAGGGGCAGGCGTCAATTCGGAGCTTGACGGCACCCTGCACAACACCGTCACCATCGGCACGGGGGACAACTTCACGAGCAAAGGCAACATCGGCGCCGGCACCTATACCACGGTCAACGCCCAGACCAACGCCTATGTGAGCACTTTCGGGCTCGCCGTCGTCGGCAGCGCCCAGGCGACAAGCAACGTCACGTCGACACAGGCGGTCAACGTCGGGGCGAGCACGACCATGAGCGCCTTCGGCAACGTCAATCTGACGGCCGGCAACGATCCGACGGGGCTGTTCAACACGACCATGAACGGCCAGGCGACTGCTCAGGGGTATGTTCGCGGCTTGATCGCCATCCCAGTGGCGTCGGCCACCGCGGCCCTGACCAGCAACGCTTCGCTGTCGATCGGCACGGGCGACCAGATAAACAGCGGGCAGAACGTGACGATTGGCGCCTTCCCTGGAGTGCCCACCTCCACAGCCAACGGCACTGGGCATGGCTACGAGCTGGGCTTTATCCCGGCGACGGACGGCAGCAGCTCGCAGTCCTCCCCGACGTCATCGACCGTGACGCAGAACGGCACCATCACCGCGGGCATCTATCACGAGCTGAATATCACGATTCCCAATGATCAAAGCTCGGGCAACTTCAGCTCGACGATCACGACGAATCCGGACGGCTCGCCGTACGCCTCGTACACATCGAGCTTTAGCCCAAGCTTCAGCGCGCCCAATTTTGTGAACGCGCATTACTCCGGCACCGATGCCCAGCTGCTCAACACCGGCATCTCCTCCGATCCGGTCGGCGCGTATACGCTTGGCACTCTGTACGCTTCGGGCGGTGTGGTGACGGTCAATGCCGGCACCATCACGGGCACGGGCTCGATCACCGCGTACGGCGGGCCGACAATCACGGTCACCAACAACAGCCCCGATTACCTGATCCTGGGCGCGATCGACATCCCGGATCTTCCGGGCGGGCAGGTGAACTTCACCGGCGCCGCCTCCGTGACAGCGGCGCGGACCGCGGGCATCACGATTGCAGTGGTCGGCGCCAATGGCAATGGCGGCGTGACGATCCATCAGAACTACAACGGCAGCGTCGGCAATCCCAGCAACAACGACGGGCCGGCATTGCTATTGACCGGGCCGATTCTCAACCTGGGCGGGGTTGTTAATATCACGAATGTGTCCGGCTCACTCGGCCAGGGGGCGGCGGTTTACGGCCAGCAGGTTAACGTGTTGGTACCCAAGGGGGTCTTCGTGGTGCAGATTCCGGCGCCCGAGGCCTACTATGCGGGCAGCGACCCCTACTCGCAATGGCAAAGCTACATGATCTGGCCGGGCGGAAACCCCAGTAGCGCCGCCCCCAGTGCCAATACGGCCATCGCATATGTCGCCAACGCGATATGGAACAGCGCCGGCCAGTACACGACAGCTGTTGCCTTGACCAAGCAGATTATCGGCCAGGCCGGCAACACCGCGGATGGCTATTCCAACTCCAGTGAAGTCTTTTACGGCGACGACGTGCCCTGGGTCGGCTATCAACATGACGGTAGCTATAACACCGCCGTGACGCAAAGCCCGATCAGCCAGGCCTATGCCATCTCTGGCTCGGCGGGCGGCAATGACGGCTACTTCCCCATGATCCCTGTAGAAACCCTGACCAAAACCGCCGCCGATTTCGCTTCCGCCAGCCTCACCGGCAGCCAGAACAGCTCGGCCATCTACGGCGGGCAGGTGTCGATCCACGCCCAGACCATCGACATCAACGGCGGCATCACGGCCGGGCAGCCGACGACCTGGTCCGCCAATCTGCCGGCGGCGCTGACCTCGCCGATTGAATGGCTCTTCGGCATCGTCGGCGGCATTCCGATCGGCGGTGGCCCCTTGTCGATTTACCGGTACTACTACCAGCACGGCTTGGTCGGCAATCCGTTGTTCAATATCCCGCTGAACACCGTCGCGTCCGGCGATGCCCAGATCACGGCGACCTACAATGCCCAGACCAACCAGATCACCGTGGACAACGTGAGCGCTTCCTCGGGCGGCGGGTTCGTCAAACTCAATGGCGCGATTATCAGCACGGATACGCTGGGCAAGATCCATGTCAATGGCGGCCTTGGCCAGGTGACGGTCAACAATCAGACCGGCATTCCGCTGCTGATTCAGAACATCTACACCGGCAACAGCGCCGCCACGGCGGCATCCATCAGCAAGGTGGACATCACCGACACCAACCTGCCTGCCACTTCGAATCAGACGCTCTACGTGTACCAGCCGGGTCAGCCGATCATGGTGTACACGGGCGCCGACGGCGCCACGCTCGGGACCGGCGCGCCCAGCTCGACGATCTACAGCACTTCGGCGACGTATAGCCCGCAATCCGGCATGCGCTGGCAGTGGGTTGAAAGCGCGTCCCTTAGCCGCACGGTCGATCTGGGCACGACCAGCACGGTCACCAACTGGACGTTTAACGGCGACAAGAACAATCCCTGGCAGTACATCGATCCGTCCACGGGCCAGCCGTTCCTCGATCCCGTGTCGGGACTCAACGTGCCGATCGGGCAGATCGTCAACCAGACCGGGCTGCCGGTGTTCCAGGAGACGATTACGGGCTCCTCGTCTGACGGCGATGCGGTCTTGGTTTACTACCATAACGGCCATTATGGCTTCGCGCCGGCAAGCCCGGTGCAGTATGAATCCGATGGCCGGTCGATCGATCCATGGTTTTACTCTTACGCGACCGACGGCTACCTGACGCTTACCATGTCGGTGAAGGCCGACAATCTCATCGGCATCGATTTCTCGGGGCTGGCCGTGGCCAGCGTCAGCATCACCTCGAATGCGCCGGTTTACCTCGATGGCAAGATCACCAACCCCAGCGGCACCACCACGATCAGCGCGCTAGGTAGCATCGCGGCGACGGCGGACGCTTCCATCGTATCGAAGAATCTCACGCTCACCGCCACCGGCGGCGGCATTGGCAACGCGGGCCAGCTACTGGCCGGAGCCTTGACCTCGGGTGGGGTCTTGACGGCAACGGCGGGAAACCAGGGCGTGTACCTGAATCTGGGCTCGGGGGCGCTCATTGGGCAGGTCAGCGCGGGCAGCACTTTGGCCGGTTATGGCAACGTCATCATCGACGCCACGGGCGATCTGCAACCGGAATCCGGATTATCGGCCGGGACGGTCAATGTCACCGGCAACAACATCACGATCAACAGCAGTGCGGGCGCGGTCGGCTCGCAAGCCAACCCGTTGGACATCGCCGCCAACGGCCTGGACAACACCGGCCTCGCGGGCGGCGTGATCAATGTGAACGCGCTCGACGATATCGGGCTGGTGCAGGACAATGGCGATCTGTTGATCGGTAGCGTCGTCTCCACCGGCGGCAATGTGTCTGTTACTGCCAGCAACGGCGGCATCTACGACGCCCGCGGGACGACATCGGCCCAGGCGCTGAGCGAAGCCCAGATCCAACAGGTATGGTCCAGCTTGCAGCTGACTGCCAGTGACGGCGCGGCGGACAACGCCAATGCGACAGTCACGGCCTTCCAAAACCAGGTGGACGTCAACTATCTGCAGTACTGGCAGTTGATCAGTAACGGCACGGTCAGTAATGGAACAATCACGTTGACTGCCACCGGCCTGGATATTTTCCGCCCGCGAACGGCGGCCGCGCTGCAAATTCCCTTCCCGACCGACGCACAGATCCAAACTTACGCCAACGGCGTATACCAGGCGACCTTGAAGTTCTTCGACATCAACTTCAACCAGCTGTATTTCCAGTTGCTTGAAAACGGCAACGTGCAAAATGGTGTGTTCGCCCTCAATGCTTCGGCCGCGTCTACGTTCCGCGCGATGGCCGCGACCGCTCTCGGTATTACCAGCCCGACCGATGCCCAAGTTGAGGGGTGGGCCGCCAGCGAATACCAGACCATCCTCGCGGATCAGAATCCGGATCGATCCTGGATGAGTTCGCCCGACTTCGAGACATTCAATCCCCACTACCAATACGTGGCGACCACGGACCAGATCACTGCACTGACCCAGAACTCCGTCTGGACCGAAGCCGAGCTGCGCTACGCGGTCGATTCGACGGGATTGGGCCTTTCCTCCGGCGTGCCGGTCGGCTCGGCCGATCCCAATATCTCTGGAAGAACCGTGGTGTTGTCGTCGCATGGCAGCATGGGCCGACTTGCTTCAGCCATCGACGTCACTCTGGCGGATATGCAGGCCGGGACCCTGACCGATGACCAGAAGGCGGCCCTGGTGCTGGCCACGGCTCCGGGGGATGTCACCCTACTTGGTGTCGATGCGCAGGGAGCCACTGTCACTTTCGCGCTTGGCCAACAACCCAGCGGCGTGACGCTGACGGGCCTGCGCATCAAACAGACCGCGCCGCTTTTTGTCGCCGCTTCCCTCTCGATCAGCGCCAACACGGGGAAATCGGTCTACCTTCAGAGCACGAATCAGGATCTGCCGATCGATCAGATTCGGACAGGCCGCTTTGCCAACCTTACCGCTCCCGGCAACATCAAGAGTGCTGGAACTTCCAGCCCTCAAATCGTGACCGGGAGCGACTTGACCCTGCTGGCCGGGTCCGGCAAGGTGGGCACGAGCCCGAGCTCTCCATTGGTTGTTCAGATCGGCGGCGTGCTGGACGCAGCCGTGGCGGGCCAGGACGTCTACCTCCAACAGGTGGGCGGCGATCTCAATTTCGACCGAATCTTGGCCGGCGGCGCCGTTAACCTGGTGGTTCCGTCTGGGGGCCTTTATCAACAGATCACCAATATCCCTCTCATCGGCCAGACGCTCAGTTTTAACGTGCGCGATGGGGTGAACGGCGTCGGCGCGCCCCTGGAAATCCAGCTGTCTTCCCCAGGGACGATCAGCGGCCAGGCTGGTAAGGACATCAATATCAATAGCATTCACGGGTCGCTGACGGTTCAGACGCTGATTTCCTCCGGAGGTAATGTGACGCTGGCGTCGGCGCATTCGATCCTGGACGGCATCGACCGCACGCAAGGCGCCGTGAGCCCCGATATCTCGGGCCAAAACATCAGCCTGACGACCGGAGGCACGGACGGCGCCATCGGCTCGGCAAGCGATTTCCTGGTTATCCATCTGTCTTCTTCCCCGGTGGGGAAGCTCTCGGCCACAACCAACAATAATGCCTACATCCTGGAAGACACGGGCGACCTGACCTTGAGCCAGATCAGCGCCACCTTCGGCGAAGTGGATCTCAATGCACCCCATGGCAGCATCCTGAACGGCAGCACCACCACCAACCTGATTGCCGTCAAGACCTATCTGGTTGCCGACCAGAATGTGGGCACGCCCGCCGCGCCGCTCTCGACATCCGTGGCCTTTATCGAAGGCAGCGCCCAGGCCGGGACCTTCGATATCAGCAATACCGGGCCGGCGGTCGTGGGCGGAGTCACCAACAATTCGACCGCCGTTTATGCCGGCAGCGGCACCTTCATCCAGACGCACAGCCCCTTGGAAATCAAGAAGGACATTATTGCCCCCACTGGAGACATACGCCAGGCGGGCAATCGCAGTGCAAGGGGCCCTAACGACCTTCCTAGCGACCTTATTGTGGATGCGGGTGTCACGATCAAGGCTGAGACCGGCAACGTATTCCTGGGCGGCGGCGACAACGTGACGATACCGGCGGACACCATGATTCTGGCGGCAAAGAAGGTCACGATACAATCCGCCTATCGCATGCCGGGCTCCACGGGCCCCGACCCCGAGCCGGGCGTCGGCACGATCATCACCCTTGCCGGCACGATCAGCGCCACGCAGGTCGAAGTCGACGGCAGCGTCAATGCGGACAGGATTAACATCGACATGTCGGCGCCGGGCAGCACCTTGACCGGCCACACCAGGGTCCTGGGCGGTGGCGGCGGCGATATCATCACCATCAACCAGCTCAATGGCCGCAGCGATTCTCTGGATGTGGACGGGGGCGGCGGACCGGCCACCTACATCGTCAACCTCCGCGGAGGCAACACCGGCAACCTTATCAACGTCTTCGACAGCGGCACGCACGGCAACTCCGATCCGGTGCAGTCCTTTGACGCCTCGGCCGTTAACGGCAGCACCATCCAGCTCGCCTCCGCGACGAGCCTGGCCACCGGGCAAGCGGTGGTGTATCACAGCGCCGGCACGGGCACGTCCGACGGCAACCTGATCGATAAACAGCTTTATTTTGTGGTCGTCAACCCCAACGACCTGACCAAGACCAAGATCCAGCTGGCTGCTACCTACGCCGACGCCATGGCCTCGAACCCGGTGGTCCTCGACCTCAGCACGCTCACCGGCAGCGGGCACTCCCTCACCGCCATTGCCTCCTTGAGTGTTTACGGGACCAGCGGGGACGACACCTTCCTGTTGCGGGCCAGCAACAAGGCCTTCAATGCGGCCAACTATCAGAACGGCGGCGTCGCCTTTGTGGCGGCCCTGCATGGCTCACCGGCGACCGCCGTCGAACGCACTAATTACAACAAGAACCTTGAAGACCTGGTGGTCAACACCGGGGACGGCAACGATAGCGTCACCCTCGACGACAACTGGGCGCCGACCACCATCCGCGGCGGCAACGGCAACGATACCTTCCAGGTCGGCCAGGTCTTCCAATCGGCGCGCGATGCCGCCAATGCCAATCTGGCGCCGGACGACGAATTCGCCACCACGCTGACCACGCGCGGCTTCCTGAGTAACGGCGTGAGTTATGAAACCTCCATCTACGGCGGCGTGGGCAACCATACGGACCTGTTCACCGTGTTCCGCAACGTCTCGCCACTGCACATGTTCGGCGGCGAGGGCAACAATACCTTCACCATCCGCGCCTTCGTGCAGGACGGCTCGGTCCATTCGTCGGTCTTCGGGGGCACCGGAACGAACCTGATCCAGTATGTGCTTGACGCCGATGTTGATGTGACCGGCGGCCTGGGCACGAACACCCTCAAGATTATCGGCACGGAATTCGACGACCAGGTTGTGATCACCAAGGACGGCATCTTCGGGATCGGCGTCCATGTCAACTACAAAAAAATCCAGGTCCTGGAGATCGATGCCGGCGAGGGAGACGACACCTTCTATGTCCTGAGCACCGATCCGACCATGCAAACAAAGCTGGATGGCGGACTGGGCAGCGACAAGTTTGTCATCGGCGGGGACGTCCCTGAAATTGATGGCCTGGATGCCCAGGGCAACAAGGTGGTGCTCTTCCCGGCCACGGTGGGGCCGCACTCGCTGGCTGGCATCGATAATCTCACGCTCGACGGCGCCGGCGGCGCCGGCAACGCCGGTCTGTTGATCCCGTTGCTGCTGCCGGGTGAAACGAACGTTCTGCCCTCGGAGGGCAGCGTCCTGGCCTATGCGGGGACCGGCCAGCCGGGCCCCAGCGACATGATGACCATCGACGGCTCCAACCTGGCAGGGGCCGGGATCACCAACCCCCTCGTCGACCATATCGGCAATCCCCTGGTAGACCTGATTGGCCACGTGCTGGAAATCAGCCTGGGCCTGGGCGTCGGGCGCTTCTGGTTGATCACCGCGGTCGCCCAGGTGGGCACGACGACCAATTACCAGTTGACGCTCCAGAACCCGGCCCAGCCGGCACCCGAGTGGGGTTTGCCCGACTTGCTCACTCACACTGCCGCCAATGCCACCAGCAAGTTCGCCATCACGCACCTGTCGCACAGCTTCTTTGTTGATCCGGCCGCCACGGTCGACTCGGCCACGATTTACAACAACGCTGCGACCGGCAACCAGACGGCCAACCTCACTTCCAGCACGATCACCGGCCTGGGCATGAATCATGGAATCAATTACCTCAACCTCACGACCGGCAGCCAGTACAGCGGCCCGGCCCTCAACAACCTGACGATCCTCCTGGGCAACGGCAACGA
>DASZFN010001173.1:0-6367 GCA_035939715.1 Gemmataceae bacterium
CGAAAACAAAGGTATAAAAAAAGCTCTCCGCGAAACTGGCCATTTCGCGCGAATCCAGCGGGCCGGAGCGACGCTCGATGCGCAACATCAAGTACAGCCAGCACAGCACCGCGCCGAGCAGGACGGCGTAGAGAAAACGCAACAGCAGGTAGCGCGAGCGTCGGGCGATGCAAACCAGGTCGTAGTAGAGCAGCGGGCCGAAGATCTTCAGCCAACCCTTGTGCTGGAACGCCGCCAGCGCAAAAAGCCAGGCAGCCAGGAGAGCCGCGAACAGCAGCCACAGCGACCGGGTTTGCATCTCCGAGAGGGAGAGAACGCTCGCCATTCCCCAGGCCGCTGCCGCCAATGTCAGGATGATGGTCCCGCCGCCAAGGAAGACCACATCCGCCAGGCGTTCCTCAACAGCAAAACACCAACCGGCGGCACGACGAATCCTGGCAGCCGCAGCGTGGACCGAAAAAGACATGCAGATGATCTCGGCTAAGAATGCTTCCGACAGGCATCCAGTGTAAAGGGGAATCCGGGCGCTGGCAACTTTTCCGCCACTTTAACTTGACGCCCCTGCCCGAATCCGCGACCATGAAGGCTAGACGCTCACCAGCCGGCTTGATCCCACCTGGCTCTTGCTTTCGCCGGCTGCTACTCGCCACAACCACCGGTGCAGCACACCGGCCCGCCGACTGCTTCAGAGGTCTCTGCTATGCTTTTTCGCGCTTCCGTGCGCCTTCTTACGGTCGTCATGGTCCTGTTCACGGCTGCGCACGTTGAGGCAGGCGAATCTGCAGCGATCAAATCCTTGACCGTGTTTCCGGCCCGTGTGGACCTCACGGGGCCGCGGGACAGCCAGCGGCTTGGGGTTATGGCAGAGTATGCCGACGGGCGTCTCCGCGATTTGACGCGAGAAGCCAAATTCACAGTTAGATCCCCCGCCATCGCGACCGTCGATCCGACCGGCGTCGTTCACCCGGTGCGTGACGGAGATGCCGTCGTGGCCGTCGAGGCCGGCAGCCGGACCGTTGCCGTCCCCGTTCATGTGTACGGAGCGGCGGTCGATTCCCTGGTCGACTTCAGCCGCGAAGTGCTGCCCGTGCTTACCAAAGCCGGCTGCAATCAAGGCGCCTGTCATGGCGGGCAGCACGGCAAGGGCGGCTTTCGCCTCAGCCTGCTCGGTTACGATCCGGCCTTTGATTACGGTCAGATCGTGCAGAGTGCCGAAGGCCGCCGTGTGGTCCTTTCGGATCCCGAGCGCAGCATCATCCTCCTGAAGCCGACCCTGACGATGGAGCACGGCGGCGGCGAGCGCTTCCCGGCCAACTCGCGCCCGTACAGCATCCTCAAACGCTGGCTCGAAGACGGCTGTCCGGCTCCCAAAGCTGATGATCCCGAAGTCGTGAAGCTCACGGTTTGGCCCGAGCGCCGCCTCATGTCGATTGGCGAGCAGCAGCAGATTATCGTCCGCGCCGCCTGGAGCGACGGCCGCAGCGAGGATGCCACTACCACCGCCCAGTATGACTCGCTCAACGACAGCGTGGCGGCCATAACGCCGGGCGGCCTGGTTACGGCCAAGGCGAAAGGGGAGACGCACGTGATGATCCGCTTCCGCGGCCAGGCGAGCGTGGTGCAAATCACGCTTCCTTACACACGCCCGGCCGCTGGGGCCCTGTTTGCAAAGTTCAACTTTGTGGATGAAAAGCTCGCTGCCAAGTGGCAGGAACTGGGACTGACGCCGTCGCCGCTCTGTTCGGATGAAGAATTCTTCCGCCGCATTCACCTCGACGCCATCGGTGTCCTGCCTTCTCCCGAAGAGGTAAAGGCATTCCTAGCCGACCGTAGCCCGGACAAGCGCCGTAAGGCCATTGACCGGGTACTGGAGCAGCCGGAATTTGTGGATTTCTGGGCGCTCAAATGGGGCGATTTGCTGCGCATCAATCGCGAACAGCTGAGCGACAAGGGGATGTGGAGCTTTACCAACTGGGTGCGCGAGGCCCTGCGCGAAAACAAGCCGGTCGATGAGTTTGTCCGCGACATCATCACCGCGGAGGGAAGCACATTCACCGAAGGACCGGCCAACTACTATCGCCTGGCCAACAACCCTGCCGACTGGGCCGAGAACACCGCGCAGCTCTTCCTCGGCGTCCGCATGCAGTGCGCGCGCTGCCACCATCATCCGTTTGAGAAGTGGAGCCAGGAAGACTATTACAGCATGGCGGCCTTCTTCGTGCGCCTGGGCACCAAGCGTAGCCAGGAGTTCGGCATCTTCGGCCAGGAGACGGTGGTCTATCTTAGACCCAACGGCGAGCAGACGCTGCCGAAGAAAGGTTCGGTAGTAAAACCGCGGCCGCCGGACGGTCCGGTCATGGACGATCCCTTCGATCGCCGCCGCAAACTTGCCGAGTGGCTCACGGCCAGGAACAACGCCTTCTTTGCCCGGAACATCGTCAACCGATTCTGGGGCTACTACATGGGCCGCGGCCTGGTCGAACCGCTCGACGACATGCGCGCAACCAACCCGGCCAGCAATCCCGAATTGCTCGATGCCCTGGCGAAGGATTTTGCCGAGCACGGCTTCGATCTCAAGCAGCTGATGCGGACGATCATGAGCGCGCGCGGTTACCAGCTCAGCTTCATGGCCACGCCCGGCAATGAAGCGGACGTGAATAATGTATTCTTCACGCATTACACGGTGAAGCGTTTGACGGCCGAGCAGTTGGCCGACGCCCTCGATGCGGTGACGCAAACGCGTGAGAAATACCAGGGACTGCCGTTGGGCACGAGGGCCTCGCAACTGCCGGACACGACGGTCCGGTCCTTCTTCCTGGATGTGTTCGGACGTCCGCCCCGGCAGGTCACCTGCGAATGCGAACGCGGCACCCAGCCTAACATCGCCCAGGCCATGCATTTGCTCAACGGCGATCTTCTGAACGGCAAGATCACGGCCAAGGACGGTCGCATCGAAAAGCTCCTGAAAGCCAGGAAGCCGGTCGCAGAGATCGTGCAGGAATTGTATCTGGCCACGCTGTCGCGCCCGCCCAAGGCGGAAGAGCTGGCTAAAGCAGAGAAATGGATCGCGGCCGGGCCATCTCCCAGGGACGGTGTGCAGGATCTGCTTTGGGTGCTCCTGAATTCCCGAGAGTTTTTGTTCAATCATTGAGCGAGGCCGGCAAACAAGGTCCTAGCAATGCTCTGTAGAAGAATTTCCTGGCTCTACGCCAAAGGCGTTGCACAACGCAGCCCAGGGTCGCGGCAGCGCACCCTGGGAAGACAGCTGGTGCCCTGCATGACTTACCCTGAAGGGGTTTTACAAGGGGCGTCATTGGCTCTGTGCAACCCTTTCAGGGTAGACGAACCCGGCGTGTCTCGTCCCCAGGGTGCGCTGCCGCGACCCTGGGCTGTGTTGTGCAACGCCGTTGGCGTAAAGCGACGAGGGACGATTCTGCGACCGGCGCCTCTGATGGTACTCGCGCTCTTGTTGAGTGCTCTCCCAATAGCGGCCGCACCCCCGCCGCCGACTTACTGGCAAGACGTGCGTCCCGTGTTTCGCAAGAACTGTACCGCCTGTCACAGTAGGAGAAATATCAAAGACCTGGAGGTTTCCGGCGGACTGGCCCTGGATAGCTACGCGGCCGTGCGCGAGGGCGGCAAGCAGGCGGTGATTCGGCCCGGCAAGAGCAGCGAAAGCTTGCTGATCCAGCGCCTCACCAGTTCGGACGACGACAAACGCATGCCCCTCGGCGCTACCGCCTTGCCGGTGGACACGATTGCCCTACTACGGCGCTGGATTGACACCGGCGCCAGCGAAGGCGTCAAACCCGAGGAGTCGCCGGATGCTGCCGCGACTTCGATTGCCAGGCGGACGCGCAAGCTGGACATTCGCTTGCCGACGAATGCTGTGCCGCCGAAGGGTCTGCTCGGCGGGCAAAATCCCGGCAAGCTGGAACTATCGCTTAAGGTTGGTCCGCTCGCCCCCGTGGCCGCCGTAGTGTTCAGCCCCGACGGCAAACTGCTTGCCACCGGCAGCTATCGGCAGGTCACGGTCTGGGACGTCGCCCAGGTCCGTCCGGTGAAGATGCTCGCCAAGGTGCTGGGCAGCGTCAACGATCTGCGCTTCAGTCCGGACGGAGAAGTCCTGGCCGTGGCCGGCGGCCAGCCGTCGGCAAAGGGGGATCTCCGCCTGTTCCGCGTTTCCGACTGGACCTTGTTGGCAACACTTCCCGGCCATGATGACGTGGTGTTTTCCGTCGCCTTCAGCCCGGACGGCAAACGCCTGGCGTCCGCGTCTTTTGACAAGACCGTCCGTCTCTGGAATTTGGCAACGCACAAGGTCGAGCGCATCTTCACCGGCCACTCCGATTCGGTGTACGCGGTCGCCTTCAGCCCGGACGGCAAATGGCTGGCGACGGCAAGCAAGGACCGCTCCATCAAACTATTAGATGCTGGCACAAGCAAAAGCCGCTTCACGTTGAGCGGCATGGAGCAAGATGTCCTGGCAATCGCCATCAGTCCGGACGGCAAGAGCCTAGTATCCGCTGGCTTCGAGCCGGCGCTTCATTGGTGGGATCCGGCAACGGGGAAACGCACCAGGCTGCAAGCTGGTCATGGCAGCGCCGTCCATGAGCTTTGCTTCAGCAAGGACGGCAGCCGGTTGGCCTCAGCCGGCGAAGACGGGACTGCGCGCATCTGGGACGGCAAGACCGGCGCCGCCCAGCGCACCCTGAGCGTCGGCTCCATCGTTTACGCCGTGGCAATGAGCCCCGATGCCAGGCTGCTGGCAACCGGTTCCTTCGACGGCCTGGTCCGCCTCTGGGACGTGGCAAACGGCAAAGCGCTCCTGACTCTCCTCGCCGTGGCGGAGGCTGAACATCAACTTGAATGGCTCGCCATGAGCCAGGAAGGCTATCTGGCAAGCCATGATAGTTTGTCCTCCGTCGCTTCCTGGCGCATGGCAGGGAGCGTTGTGCCTCCGGAAATCATTTGGCGAGCTCTTCAACATCCTGAAGCTCTGACAAAGATCGCGCGCGGTGAAAAAATAGCGGCACCGCAGTTTGTCAAAAAACCCGAATCCCAGCCCCAGCGGGGCGGCAGTCGATAGCCAGGGCGTAAGCCCCTGGTGTGGTGGCTTGCCTTCATCCCAAGCCCCAACGGGGCGGCAGTGCTAGAACACGCTTCGCCTTTAGAAGGAACCAGGCCAATGCGCGAACTTCTGATTCTCGGCGCCATTGCGATCTGCATTGCTCCTCCTGATGCATCGGCCCAGACTTCCTACCCGATGATCACCCACACCGTCCCCGTGGCGGTACAGCGCGGCAAGACCACCGAAATCACCGTCGAAGGACAGATGGACTTCACCGGCATTTACAAGACTCTTTTTGACGACCCCGCTCTCAGCGCAGAGGTAACCGAAGTCCCTCCCCCGCCGCCTCGACCGGCAAGAGCCGGCAAGACCGGCAGCGCCCGCAAGCAAACGCCGCGCTCGGTGAAACTCAAACTCACCGTCCCCGGCACGGCCCGGCTCGGCGTCCATGATTTTCGCCTTGTGTCGAAGCTCGGCATCTCCAGCGTCGGCCAGCTCGTCGTCGTTGACGACCCGGTAGTTCAGGAAAGCGGCGACAACAACACGCTCGCCAAGGCCAATCCCATCCCTGTGCCCTGCGTGGTAAGCGGCCGCATCGAAGCCGCGGAGGATGTGGACTATTTCAAGTTTCACGCCCAGGCCGGCGAAGTGCTCACACTGGAGGTCGTTTGTGCCCGGCTGGAAGACAAAATTCACGACCTGCAAAAGCACGCCGATCCCCTCATCTCAATCTGTGCTGCCGACGGCCGTGAACTGGCCGTCAATGACGATTTCTACTTTGCCGACCCATTGCTCACATTCAAAGCCCCGAAGACCGGTGACTACTTTGTGCAGATTCGCGACGCCAAGTACGAGGGTGACGCGCGCTGGGTCTACGCCCTGGCCGTGACGAACCGGCCGTATATCTCGCATGTTTATCCAATGGCCGGCAATCCCGGGCAGCTCCTTTCGATCGAGCCGGTCGGTTCCGCGCACCTCTTGCAGTCCCGCGCGCCGTTGCACGTTCCTACCGAGCTCGGTATGCAGCAAGTGCAGCTTGATGTGGCGGGCGCCAAAAGCAATGCCGTCGTTTTCATCGTAAGCCCCTTGCCGCAGGTCATGGAGCAGGAGCCGAACGACACGCCGGCGCAGGCCACGCGCATCACCATCCCGTGCGGCATCAACGGCCGCATCGGCGTCAAGCGCGACCTCGACCATTTTGTTTTCAGCGGCAGTAAAGGAAAGGCCGTGCGCCTGGAAGTGAAGGCGCGGCGTTTCGGCACGTTGCTGCATTCTTCGCTCGATTCGGTCCTCGAC
>DASZFN010001174.1:0-1569 GCA_035939715.1 Gemmataceae bacterium
GTTCGGGGCCGCGGCTCTCGTGGTGATCAAAGTGCGTCCACCCTGACCTCGCTGGTCATCTCCGGCGTCCTCCTCGCTCTTTTCCTCGGAATCCCAACAAACGCTTGCGGAGAATTTCGTTGAGGGCATTGCCATCGAGACCGACCCCACATAAGGCAGCGCCGCCAACGCCGCCAACGCGGTTTACTGGACGCTTCGTTTGTTCCTTGATAAAATATCGCGTGCTGGGTAATGAGCTTTTGTCTAGTTCAGGCGATCTTAATCGTCATGCTCGATTACGATGGCTCACGAAATGAACCAGACCTCGAGACTTTGGGCATTGAATCGCTATGCCAATGGGATGTGCTGGTCTTCCAGTACCGCCATCAGTCCAGCCTGATCAGCGCTGAGCAAATCGCGCAACTTCTGGGCCATGCGACCGCCGATGTGGTCGCCGCACTGGACAGCCTGGAATCCTCAGGGCTCGTCGAGCGTTCGCGGGTCGCCGAGGGAGTGCGCTTGCACCAAGTGACGGTATCTGCTGACCCTGTGCATCGTGACGCCTTCGAGCGGCTCATGACCCGCGCTGACAGCCACACAGTGCGTCTGCTCCTGGCCCGGAGGCTGCGGGGCAGCGACCGACCTGACCAGAACAAAATCGATTTCCCGTTAAGTGGCGTGAAAGGTAGTGAACATGACTGAGAGCGATCTGATCCAGACGGGCATTTACGGCCTGGACAAAATCTTCTTGGGCGGGATTCTCAAGGGTAACGTGATCCTGGTCGAAGGTGCGGCCGGCGTGGGCAAGACCCTGCTGGGCGTGGAGTTCATCTACCGGGGCATTACCGAGCACGACGAGCCCGGCGTCATCGTGGTCTTTGAAACGTCCCCGAAGAAACTCATCCGGGATGCCACTGGCTTCGGCTGGAATCTGGACGAGCTGCAGCAGCGGAACAAGCTGAAAATCATCTTCACGAGTCCGAGGGTGCTCGACCAGGAGCTGCGTTCGCCGCAAAGCCTGCTCCTGGAAACCGCGGCGGAGATCGGCGCGCAGCGCATCTTCATTGACGGTATTTCTCTGTTAGGCACGCTCGCCAATGGCAACGGCGCCAACGGCGCCGCCTCCTACCGAGAGCTGTTGCAGCAGCTCATCGAAAGTCTGCAACGCGAGAACCTGACCGCGATGCTCTCCCACGAGGTCCTCGCTCACCAGGAGCTGGCCTCCGCCTTGGAGGTGGCGGAATTCCTCGCGGACACCGTGATCATCTTGAAGCGCGAACATCTCCATCGGAGCATCCACCGCAACCTGGAAATCATGAAAAGCCGGGGGCAGGACTACGAGGCCGGCAAGCACACGTTGCGGATCACCGCCGGCAAGGGGTTGGAGGTGTTCCGCCGCGTGCAGATCCAGGGGCGTGGCCTCCTGGCACAGCCTACCTCCGTCACGAAACGCTCGCTCATCGGTTGCGAGCCACTCGATGCCCTGATCGGCGGCGGTATCTTCGACGGATCCACCACCATGGTCCTGGGCATCTCGGGCGCCGGCAAGACCGTGCTTGGGGTGCAGCTGCTGCTGGAAGGAGCATTGAA
>DASZFN010001175.1:0-8646 GCA_035939715.1 Gemmataceae bacterium
GAAGGCGCCATCACGCGGAGCGTGATGACTACACTGCCGTTGCCGAATCGCGCATGGTCATTAGGCTCGCCTTGGAACGCCCTCCGGCAAGAGACGCACTTGGTCATTTCTCTACTAAGGCCGCCAGGGCCACGTCGTGCAAGACACCATTGCTCGCCAATAGCCCGTGGGCTTGGACGGCGCCTGGCAGCCCGTAGCGCGGCTCGTCTCCCCGCAGATTGGTAACACGGCCGCCGGCTTCTTCGACCAGGACCTGACCGGCACAAATATCCCAATCGTGACACGCATCATAGGTGTTCAAATAAAGATCGGCCTCGCCGCGGGCCACGATCGCGAGCTTGATCCCGGCCGAATAGGTTTCCACGACGCGTGCCGGTTTGAGGGCCTCAAGTTGCCTGGATGGCCGCGCTCCTTTGCGGCTGTGGCTCTGGACAACGGTCGCCTCCGCTAATTCCCTCGTCATTGTCGCCCGACAGCGGACAGGACTGTCGCTCGTCTTGTCTCTCTTCCAACAGCCGGCGCCGCGAACGGCGTAAGTCAGGCGCTGCTGAGCAGGTTCGGCCACCACTCCGACGGCCGGCATGCCGGCTTCGACGAAGGCAACCATCACGGAAAACTCGCCGTTCTTGCGGGCAAAGCCACGCGTGCCGTCGATGGGATCGACAATCCACAGACGTGCTCCCGCATCCGCTACGCCGGCCAGGGCCGCCTGTGCCTCCTCGGCCCGCAGCGCATCGCTGGGGAACGCCTGGTGAATGTGCTGCAGAATTAGCGCCTGGGATTGGCGATCCGTATCGGTGCTGATGTCTGCCGGCGCATCGGGAATGGCCTGGAAACGAGCGTAATGATCGAGGATCAGTGTCCCGGCCCGCTCGGCCGCTTCCAGAGCGACCTTCAACTCAAGTTCGTATGGCATGTGGTGAGTGGTGAGTCGTGAAAGTAGGCCCCTAACCATTACGCTCAGGTTTGTTCTATCAGCTCATTGAATTCAATGTAGTGCAGATGCCGATAGAGTTCGTTCTGTTCCAGCAGTTCGCGATGGGCTCCGGCAGCCTGGATGCGGCCCTTGTGCAGCAGGAAGATGCGATCGCAGGAGCGAATGGTGGGAATGCGGTGGGGCAGGAAGATCACGGTCCGGCCGGGCAAGACGCGGGCAAAAGTGTCATCGAGCAGCGACTTGATGTCTTCGCCGAGGGAGACGGCCGGCTCTTCCACGATCAGCAGGGCAGGGTCGCGCAGGATCGCGCGGGCCAGGGCGATGAGGAATTGCTGGCCGATGTCCAGGGTATGCCCCATGTCGCCGATGAGTGTCTCATAACCGCGCGGCAGCTTCTGAATGAACTGGTGGGCATGGGCCACCTTGGCCGCTTCGATGATCTGCGGCAGCGTATAGCTCGGATCGCCACAACCGATGTTGTCCGCCACCGTATCGTTGAAGACCAGGTTGTGCTGCAGCACGATGGCGATCTGGGCGCGCAGGGAATCGAGCGTCACCCAGCGCAGGTTGTGGTTGTCGATGCGGATTTCGCCCGCCGTCGGATCGAGAAAACGCGGAATCAGGTACACCAGCGCGTGCTTTTCCATTTCCTCGGCGCCGATGAGGGCCACACGCTGGCCGGCCTGGATGGTGAGGCTGATCCCTTGCAAGAGCATGCGGCTGGTGCCCGGCTCGCGCAGGCTGACCTCGTCAAACTCGATCTGCTTGCTCAGCGGCGCGAGGAACTCGGCGCCAACCATCTGGCCTACGTCCCCCTTGCGATCGAGGAATTCAAAAAGGGCCACGGCCGAGGCGCGCGCCCTGCGCAGCTGGCGGCGATGCTCGATCATGGTAACGATCGGCCAGTACAAGCTGATCAAGGTGGTGGCCAGGAGGATCCCCGTGGCGATGCCCAGGTGCCGGCTCAGGACGATCAGTCCGGCCGCGGCCAGCAGGATGGAGGCCGCCAGCGTGCCAAGGAAGACCAGCAGGGGACGGTAGATGGCTTCGCCGAGATGGCGGCGCATCTGGGCGCGCTCGTAGCGGGCGAGCTGGCGCTCGACACGCGACTGGTTGAAGAGCTCCATCAGATAAACCTTGACCAGGCGCATGAGCATCAAACTCTCCTGGATCAAGGCCAACTGTTCGGCGGCCTTCTGCATGGCCGTGCGCCCCTGGCGGCGGTAATAGGCCGCCACCTGGCCGCCGATAAGCCAGACCAGGAGCGCAAAGAAAAGGAACGCCAGCGCCAGGTAGAAATTCACGATCAGCGCGAACGCGAGCAGCAAAAAGAATTTCACCGGCTCCCGGAACACCACCGTCAGCCAGGTGTACAGCCCATTGTGGACCGCTTCCAGTTCACGGGTGAAGATGCCCACCGCCTCGCTCGGTCCCAGGGCGCGCACGGCGAGCGTGCCAAGGCGGAAGGTGTGATGGTAAACCGCTCGGCGCAGGCGCGTGGCCGCTTCCACGGTGGCGCGGGCGGCCGCCGCGATCATGACGAAGCGCAAGATGGCCCGCAGCAGAGCCAGGACTAGCGCCAGCGCGAAGAGTCCCGGCAGGTAGGTGAAATTGTCCCAGGTCCAGGCGTTCCACCGCGCCAGCCAGGCGATGCTCCGCCCGTAGATGCGATTGGTGCTGCGGACTACCAGGCTGAGAATGCCGCGATCCAGCAAGGGCGAATCAAGCGGCTGACCTTTGACCAGGGCCGCCGCCGCGGGACGCACGCGCGAATCCAGGATGTGATAGATATAGCTGCGCCAGGCAAGCTCCTGCTCCCTGGTGCTGACCGGCGTCGCAGTGGCCAACTGTTGTGCGTTTTTGGCTTCAAGGCCAATTGCGACAAGCTGCCCGGCACGCTGCTCCGGGTCAATCGAATTCCAGTACTGGAGAAAGCTGTCCTGTTCGCCGCGCGACAGGTTACGAAAGAGCGGGATTTCGCCGCGCGAGACAATCAGGTCCGCGAATAGGCCCAGAACAACAAGAAGCGCGACGTAGAGAACGCCCGTGGCCACGGCGGTCGTCAGAGCCAGCCACTTGGCCACGGCGCTGTAGTTTAGAAAGCGCCTGGCCCGTGCAAATGCTTCACGCTCCAAGGGAGTTTCCTCATAGAGGGGGAAAGCTTTTTTACAAGTGTTTACGGTTGCTGCTTTCGCCTTCCCTCTATGTTACTCAGGCCAGGTCGCGGTCTTCAAACAGAATTAGTCCAAACAGCAGGGCAATAATGCTATACAGAGTCGCGTAAAGCCACACAGTCCCTACGTAAGTCCAAAGCAGACTCTTGTCCGGCATTATGTCGCGCAGCAGCACCCCCGGATCGAAGTATTCCAGACCGGGCAGCACGTTGTCGAAGAACTTGGCCATAAAGTTCACAAGCGTATAACGTTGAGCCGAGACCTGCACCAGCACATGAGTCAGGTGTCCGAGGAAAAAGACAACCCCGCAGGTAACAAAGGTGACGATGAACGGCAGCCGCGTCGCCAGGGCCACGGCAATGGCCAGCAGCACCATGGACTGGCAAGCAGCAAAGACAAGCCCAGGCAGCTGAATAAAGGCATACTCAAACCAAATGAGCGCCCCCACCGAAAAGCTGAGCGGCGCCTCCCCGAGCTTCTCGGACAAGTTGGCGCGGACCAGGTCCGACCATACCGGGTTGGCGATGTCTTGATTATCGAACCAGTACTCAAACCACATGACGCCGTTAAACAGGCAACCGAGCAGCGCCACCATGAACAGGCCCGCCAGCAGGATGCCGACATATTTGCCGACCAGAAATTGCCGCCGCGACACCGGCTTGCTCATGACGGTGATCGCCGTGCGCCCCTCGATCTCCTCGCTAATCGACAGGCTGGCGGCCAGGACGGTGAAGAGCACGCCGGCCAGCATGGTGATGTCGTAACCGAGCTCGTGGACCATCTTGAAGTCTTCGCCGAAAGTGAAGTATGGCAGAAACGGCGAGAACATCATCAAACCGCCCGCGAAGCCGATGATCAGCCAGAACATGGGTTGGCGGACGCCCTCGCGAAAAGCGGCCAGGGCCACAGCGGCCCCCTGCGGCCAGACCAGCGTTAACAAGGGGAAAATGACGACGAAAATATCGATGATGAGCTGCAGTTCAATCAGCCCGCCAAACGCCTTGCCCCAGACCGCCAATTTCACCGGGTCGCCGACCAGCCTGACAAAAATCGCCAGCACAAACGCCAGACCCACCCAGACGGCAAGGGCAATGCCCCAGGTAGCGGGCCGCCGTAGCGCGGTTCGAAAACCACGCGGGTCCAGCGCGACCACCCAGGGAAGGGCTGTGATCAGAACAACCAGGCTCCACACGAGGCCGGAAGCAAAGAAGAGGAGGAATGGATTCATGATGCGAAGAGAAAGCTCCAAGATGGATCAATAACGAATTTGAAACCCTTTTCTACCGGGCGACGGCGCGTCCTGAATGCTCTTGTCGTGAATGTATCCTGCCATGCGCCGCTCGATGGCAGTGAGAAACTCCTCCACGTCGTTGGCCGGTCCCTCAGCCAAAACTTCAACGGTTCCTTCCGGCAAATTACGCACGTAGCCGCTTACGTCGAAATCGGCCGCCAGTTCCACGACCGCATAACGAAAGCCGACACCCTGAACTCGGCCGGAATAAACGGCGCGCCTGCAAACCAGGTCCCGTTCATTGTGCCGGCCGGCATTCGTTCCGTCCATTGTTTCTTGCAGTCCGGTCTCTTTTTCGCGCCGCGAGCCTCAAGTTTGCCAGTTTGCCAAGTTGGTGGCCAGGGTTGACAAACATACCCAACGCTGTAAGCAACATCAGATAAAGTACTTACATCATGGTAAGCGTCAAGTTTGCCAGTTTGCCAGGGGTGTAAGGGCCTCGGTTCCGCGAGGCGTAGTCCGCCCGCCAAGTCGCTTGGCGACCTTTGGCGAACTTGAAAAATCGTGCAAAAGCCAGCCGCTTTTACGTTTACGTTACGGCTTTATTTCTGGTTCGTTGCGGTAATGAGGCGGTATGCCCCAGCGAAGTTTATCGCGCAGCGTCTTGTAATAACTACGGCCGGCCACTTTCACGAGGCCGAAAGTGACGGGGGCCTGCCGTACCGTTACGCGCTGATTCGTGTTCAGGGGCAGCGGTTCCTGGCCATCCACAATCAGGACGGCTTCCGCGCAATCGGACATCAGGTTAATCGTGTATTCCTTGGTGGCGGAGTCCACTACCGGACGGCTCGTAAGCGTGTGCGGAGACACCGGGGTGATGACAAAAGCCGCCAACTCCTGGCCGAGGATCGGGCCGCCGGCCGACAAGCTGTGGGCCGTGGACCCTACCGGCGTGCTCAAAATCAGGCCGTCTCCCGAAAAGCGCGTCACGGTCTCCCCGTCGACTGCCAGGTCCAGGTCAATGGAGTGAAACGAGGGCCCCGTGTGGACAAAAACCTCGTTGAGGCCAAGAATAGTCCGCCGTTTCCCAGCTTCCTCGACGATGCACTCAAACATCAGGTGGCGCGTGACCCGGTATTCGCCCTTGATCACCAGGGGAAAGCAGGTGCGCAATTCTTCGGGGCTGAGATCGGCCAGGAAGCCGAGTTTGCCGAGGTTAATGCCCAGCACGGGAACTTGCTGATAACCCATCTGCCGGGCCGCGCGGAGAATGGCGCCGTCGCCGCCCAGCACCAGGGCGATGTCCGCGGAAAGCAGGCTGAGATCTCTTTCCTGGGTCAGGTCGACGGCAACGACTTCCGCGTGCTCCTCCAGGTAAGGAAGCAGGCGTTCGGCTTCTTCCTTGACTCCGGAGCGATAGGCATTTCCCAGCACGAAGATGCGTGTCATGAGAGCCCTGGTGAGTGGTGAGTGGTGAGTGGTGAGTGGTGAGTGGTGTAGACATAACTCGCCGTCAACCACTCACCACTCACTACTCACCAACTCACCAGGATCAGACCTTGGACTTGGCGCCCGGCACACCGGTACGGCCTCCCGTGCCAAGCGCTGCGTGCACGGCTCTGCAGATGCCCTTCACGTCCAGGCCGAGTTCGGCCAGCAGTTCCGAGCGCTCGCCGTGCTCGACGAAGCGATCCGGGATTCCCAGGCGCACGACGTGCCGGGTATCCAGTCCCGCGCCATTGGCTGCTTCCAGAAGAGCGCTGCCGAAGCCGCCCAGCAACGTGCCCTCCTCTACGGTGACGACCAGCGGCAAATCCTCGACCGCACGCAGCAGCGTGCTCTCGTCTATCGGCTTGGCGAAACGCGCGTTGATCACGCCCAGGTGCAAGCCTTCCTGGCGCAGGCTCTCCGCGGCCTTCACGCAGGTCGGGAACAGGCTGCCGTAAGCTACCAGAGCGCCGTCCTCGCCCCAGTCATGCACCTCGGCCTGGCCCAGCTCAATAGGAGTCACGCCGCGCTCCACGCGTTCCAGGCTGGCCTTGGGATAACGGATGGAAACGGGGCCGGCTTGCCCGAGCGCGAAACGGAGCATCGGGGCCAGGTCCAGCTCGTCGCCGGGCGCCATGACGACGAAATTCGGAAACAGCCGGAGATACGTGGTGTCGAAGACGCCGTGATGCGTGGGACCGTCGGGTCCCGTGAGGCCGGCGCGGTCCAGGCAGAAGGTCACCGGCAAATTCTGCAAGGCCACTTCCTGGAAGATCTGATCATAGGCGCGTTGCAAGAAGGTCGAGTAGATGTCGGCGATGGGGCGCATGCCTGCCTTGGCCAGGCCGGCCGCAAAGGCGACGGCATGGGATTCACAGATGCCCGTGTCGAAAAAGCGGGTTGGAAAATCGGAGCGGACCTTTTCGAGCTTATTGCCCTGGCACATGGCGGCGGTAATGACGGCAACGCGCGGATCCTTTTCCATCACCTGGTAGATGGCGCCGCTCATGGCATCGGTGTAAGCCTTGGCGCCGCCACGCCGCAGTTCCAGGATGGTGCGCTCCGGGCCGACCTTGGTAAACACCGGCGGCGTGTGATAGGTCACCGGGTCCTCGCTGGCCTGCGGCACGCCATGCCCCTTTTCCGTCAGCACGTGCAGCAGAATCGGCCCCTCCTGATCTTTGACATCGTGCAGCCAGCGCCGCAGCGAAGGGATGTCGTGACCATCGATGGGACCGATGTAGCGGAAGCCCATTTCTTCAAAGAGCATGCCGCCGGTTAGCGAGGCCTTCAGGCCGTCGCGGATCTGGTCGAGCGCCTGGGTCGCCATGGTGCCGACCAGGGGAAGGCGTTCGAGCAGGCCCTGCAGGTTGCGCATGGAGCCCTGGTAGAAGTTCGTCAAGCGGGCGCGATCCAGACAACGGCCCAGCCCGCCGACGCGCTCGCAAATGGACATCTTGTTGTCGTTCAGGATAACCAGCAGCCGCTTGCCCAGTCCGCCGGCGTTGTTCAGGGCTTCAAAAACAATTCCGGACGGGAGCGCGCCGTCGCCGATGACGGCCACGCTATGCCGCTCGCCGTGGCCAAGCAGCTCATCGCCCACCTTGAGGCCCAGTGAACACGACACGCTGCAGCCGGCGTGGCCGGTCATGAACAGGTCGTAGGGACTCTCTTGCGGATTCGGGTAGCCCATGAGCCCGCCGCGCGTACGGATCGTTTCAAACTGTTCATAACGTCCGGTGATCAGCTTATGGGGGTAGATCTGGTGTCCGGTGTCCCAGATCAGGCGATCCCGGCTGAAGTCGAAGGTCAAATGCAGGGCCAGGCAGAGTTCCACGACTCCCAGGTTGCTGGCAAAATGGGTGGGGCGAATGGTCAGGACGCGTACCAGCTCATCCCGCATTTCCTGAGCGAGCTGCACCAGTTGCTCATCAGTGAGCTGGTGCAGGTCCGCGGGAGAAGCAATCCCTGATAGTAGCGCGCTCATTGCCGCCTTTCCTTTGAATGGGTCAACGCTTCCGCTCCCCAATGGAGCGAGCCAATGCAGCCAGCCGGTCCCCGGCCTGGCCGAATTCCGTCAAGTGACGGCAAGCCGCATCGCATAGCTGCGCGGCGCGCCGCCGGCTCTCCTCAATTCCCAGAAAACCCGGATAGGTTAATTTACCGCGCGCAGCGTCTTTTTGCACGCGCTTCCCCGTCTCCGCGGCATTGCCCTCGACATCGAGCAGGTCGTCGGTAATCTGAAACGCCTGGCCGAAGCAACGGCCGTAGGCGTCCAGTTTTTCCAGGACGCTTGCCTCGGGGCCGGCGAGACTCTCGCCTTTGGCGGCCCACGCTCCCAGCCCCAGGCACGCCCGAAACAGGGCGCCGGTCTTGCGGGCATGGATGTTCTCCAGGGCGCCCAGCGTGTGCTGTGCTGCGTCGCCGCGTTCCCAGGCAAGGTCCTCCACCTGCCCGCCCACCATGCCGGCGGCGCCGGCGCCGCGCGCCAGCTCGCGACAGCAGCCCGCAGCCGTTCGCGGCGGGTAGTTCGCGGACAACGTTTCAAACGCCAGCGTCAGCAGCGCATCGCCGGCCAGGATGGCCATTGCCTCGCCGAATTTCTTGTGGCAGGTCGGCAGGCCGCGGCGCAGGTCGTCATCATCCATGGCGGGCAGGTCATCGTGCACGAGCGAATAAGCATGTACCATCTCGACGGCACAGGCGGCCGGCAAAGCGGCCTCATCCGTGCCGCCGCACGCTTCCGCAGCCATCACCACCAGGAGCGGCCGCAGGCGCTTGCCGGGCGCAAGCAAACTATAACGCATGGCATCCAG
>DASZFN010001176.1:0-7737 GCA_035939715.1 Gemmataceae bacterium
TTGCTGGAGCTTGCGGACGCGGAGGCCGCCGTGACGAACGGCGCAGCCGGCCGGGTCGCCGCCTTGTTAGACCACGCAGCCCGGCTCGGCGTCGCGACGCCCCTGATCACTGCACGCCGCGGCGGCCAACCCGCGGGCGGATCGCTGCCGGCGCTGACCCATGGCTTCGAGTGGTTCCTCCACGGCAATGACCTGTGCCGTGCAGGTCGCCTGGCGGAGGCCATCGATGCCTACCGACAGGCTTTGACGATTCAGCACGACCATCTTGGAGCGCGTTACGCGCTGGGAGTCTGTTACCTGAAGGATCGACCGGAGCCGAGCGATCGCAAGGCCCACCTGCTGCTGGCCTGCGAGCACCTGACGCGCTGCATCCAGCAGCAAGGCGACCGTGTCTGGCCGTACCTGCAACGCGCCCTGGCCGAGGACGAACTGGGCGATGCCAGGGCGGCCGAGGCTGACTACCGCAAAGCCGAGCGTATGCTCGGGGATGCGCCCGACCGGACGACCCGGTATGCCCTGCACGTCAATCGCGGCGTCGGCCGCATCAAGCGGCACGACCCTGCCGGGGCCGTCCCCGACCTGAGGCAAGCGGCAGCCCTGGAGCCGGATGAGTTGCCGGCTTATCTCGATCTTGCCAAGGCCTACCAGGACCTGAGGCAACTACCCGAGGCTTTGGGGCAACTCGATCAGGCAGCTACTCGGGCAAAGCCGGCATCCCTGACCATGGTCTTTCGCAGCCGGGCCAAGGTCCATGAGCAACAGCATGATTGGCAGGCGGCGGTAAGGGACCTGGAGCTGGCAGTCCGCCATGAACCGGCGGGGACCTTGAGCCCGGCCGCGGCGCTCGATCGCCGGCTCATGGGCCAGTTGCTGCTGAAAAGTGGTCGGATCGACGAGGCCCTTCAGGCCGCGGATGCCGCCCTGGCGGCGACTCCCGATGACCCCGCACCCCAGCGGCTTCGCGCCGAAGCGCTCCTGCGCCTGGATCGCTTCGCGGAGGCAATTCACGCGCTCGACCGTTACGTGGAGGGCGAGCGCCGGGCGGGTCGGCGCCCCGAGTCGCGGGTTTACCGGGCGCGTGCCCAGGCGGCCTTCGCCGTCGGCGATTACGTCGTAGCCGCACAGGATTATTCGCGGGCGCTGGATGGTGACGACCAGTTAAGCACTGCCGCGGACCACGCTGGCCGCGGCTGGTGCTACGTCATGCAGGAAGTCTGGCCGCTGGCCTTGCGTGACTTCGAAGAAACCGTTCGACTCGACCCAGGCAATTGCGACGGTTACTGTGGCCGGGGCTATGCGCTGGCGAGGTGCGGCCGCCTTCGGGAAGCCGTGCGGGATGCGGACAAGGCCTTACAACTTGGTTCGCGCGAGCCCCGCACTCTCTACCATGCGGCGCGCATATTCGCCCAGGCCGCGTCCGGAGGGGCTGCGGCCAGCCCCAACGACCGAGCCGAGCGGCAGCAACACCTGGAACGTGCTGTCGAACTGCTGCGGAAAGCGCTGGCAGCACTCCCAGAATCGCAGCGCGCCGATTTCTGGCGGCACAATGTCGAGCATGACGCAGCCCTGAAACCGGTCCGCGCGACCGCTGGCTTCCGGAGGCTGGTCACGGTCTACGCCGCCGGAGTGCCCTGAGACCTCAGGGGCCACGAAGACCACGGAAGGGACACCGGCATGTTTCACTTACACGCGCTACTACGGCTCGGTTCCGCGGCCCTGCGGTGGCTACGGCAGCCCCCGGCGAGGCCGTCGCGTCGGAGGCCGTCTCTCGAAATGCTTCCCAACCGCGTTCTGCCGAGCATCGACCTCGTCAGCCCCGTGCACGCCGATTATTCGGTGGATTTGGCTGAACCGGAAATCGAGCGGATGCGCTTCATGGAGATTCCAACGTCGGGCGCTGTGCTGCAATACTGGGAATCCGGCGCCTTCTCCCTTTCCGCCAAGGAGATGTTCGACATCCTCGGCGGCCCATCTTATGCGGAGCAGCTTGGCACGCCCGTGGTGACGCGCGGCACGGTGGCAATCGACGGCAAAGCGTTTGCGACGCTAAACCTGGGATTTGGCTCTTCGGTTACGGCCCGTTTCGTCTTTGCAGGAGACGGGGCCGGATCGGCCGGCGATCCCGGATCCGCTCCTTACGCCAGGTCCTCTCTCCTGGGCGGCCTTGTTGACCTGAACGCCGCTGGAGGCGAAAGGCGCTTCCTGATGGATTACCGCGGGGCGGAGAAGGCCGGGTCAGGCGCGCCATTGCTCTTTGGGCTGCTGAGCGCCGCGTACACCGCAGACAGCAAGGCTGCACAACCCGGGCCCAGCGGCGGGCTGGTCGGCGGCGGGCCCGAACCAACGGAGGCCTCGCCTCTTTCGGAGACGACAGCGCCGTCCCCGGCATTATTCGGGGCGGGATGGGCGACTGGCACGCAGATCGCCGGAGGCCTGTCCACCCCATCGGCGGACGATGCAGGCGTGAACGCGCTGGCCGAAGTTGCCGTCCACGCTCCCGGCAACCCTGCAGACGTGTTGCTCACGGTGGACACCGTGTTACCGGACGCCAGGGCCGATCTAGTTCGTCTGCAAAACGCCGAACTGGCCATTGTGCCGACCTACGTGGTCGGCGCCGCGCCCGCCACCCCGCTCGCGCCGCCGCGCGTGGACGACCGACAGGATCTGAGCCTGGCCGCCCAGGTCGTGGGGCTCGACGAGCCTCCTGGCGATGGGAGCCTCACCCCTGCATCCACGGATCGGTTCTTCGAGCAACTGGCGTGGGCGGACAGTAGACGCGGCGTGGCAGCCTCCAGCCTGGACTTGGGGGGAATGCAACCTGGGGCGATCGATGTCGCCGACGCAGCCCAGGCTGCGGCGCAAGCGCAGCAGTCTGCCGTGCCGACGGATGCCGCATCTGCCTTCCGGGACTGGCTGGACGGCCTCCTGCAACAGGGTGAGAACGGCGCGGTGATGGTTCCCGTGCTTGCGCTCGAAGGAATGATGGCCTTTGTTTGCTGGCGCAGTTTGCGTCCCGACCGCCAGGCGACCGTCCAAAACCCTCATGAGGGCCGGACAGCACGGCTAACGGAAATCTAGAATGTCCCTTATCCTGGACCTTGTGCCCAAAACGCCGAAAAGGGTCCTGACACCTTTACTGCTTCTTTACTGCTTACGGATTGGCGAGAGTCCCTGGACCATCGAGCGGGAGGTTGGCCGCCCCAATGTAGGGGAAGGCAATGGCCCGCGCCTTCCCCCCCGGGCCCACTGACCCGTCGGTGATGCGGAAGCCGTTGTCGTCGCTGACGTTGTCAGTCGTCACCGTCCCCCCGCTCAGGACGCTCAGCAGGGTGTCCGCCACGTCGTCGCTCAGGCGCCGGCCGTTGCCGAGGTATTGGTTACCGGGGCCGATGAAGTTCCCGAAGCCGCTGGTGTTGCCCACCTGGAAGGCCAGCATGTCCGGCAGCAGGAGGTTGGAGATGGTGTCGGCGGTGGCGGTGGATTCGTGGAAATAGCCGTTCGGGTCCATCAGGATGGACATCATGGCCGCCTTGAAGCTGGCCCGGTCCGTGCTGGGCTGGCCGGCCGCGAACGCCGCCTGCAGGTCGCCGTGGCTCAGGTTGTTCCGCGGCACCGGCGGGATGAGAGCCGTGTCGATCAGCGGCCGGCCCATGCGGCTAATCTGCGTGCCGTTCTTGCTGATGGTGGCCCAGACGCCGATGATGCCGTTGGCCACGGGAGTGAGAACGGTGCTGGGGACCTCGATGATGATGGAGAAGGTGTTGCCGTTAGGCCCGTAGAAGTCCCGCGCCTGTCCGACGGGCCGGGGGAACTTGGTCTTGTCCCCGGTGGTGAGGTAATTGTTGAAAGCGCCGGCGTCGAAGAAACCCGGCTCGTCCTGTATGCCGGAGCGGAACATGCCGCCGCCCTTGATCGGGATATTCTGCCCCGTGACGCCCTGGGCGAGGATGCCGTTGGGCGGGAAGTTGGCGCTGGGCAGGCCGCGCAGCGTCACGCCCTGTACCCCGTTGGCGTCCGGCGCGCCGTAGGTGACCTGGAAATCGAAGTTGTCGCTGCCGTTGAGCGGGTTGGTGTTGTTGAGGTGGATCTCGTAGGTGTGCGTCGGGTCGGCCGTGCTGGGCGTGAGGGCCCCTGGGAACGGCTGGAAATTGAAGATCAGCACCGTGTTGTTCGCATTCGACGGCGACTGGAACACGTACAGGTCGTTGATGGTGTTCGGGCTGGCGAAGGTGGGCGGACGACCGGTGACCAGGTCCGCGGGCGGGCCGCTGAAGTAGTCTGTCGAGACGACGACAGCGAAATGCTCGGCAGATGACTCGATGGCAACGCGGATGTGGAATTCGTCCAGGCCGGAGTTGAGCCAGGCGCTGATCTCCATCGGACCCGCGGCGCGATGCAGCAGGTTCTTGTAGTAAGTCGCCACGACATCGCCACGATACTCCTGGGAGCTGAGGAAGGCCAGCGCCACCTGCTGCCGAGTCAGAGCATTGCTCTGCAAGGCGCTGACCCAGGCCGCCACGTCGGGGGGGCTGCCGGTACGGCCGAGCAGAAGCTGATACAGGGCCTGTACGAAGTTGGCGTTGGCGTTGCTGCCGCCGATCAAGGCCTGTGCCCGATTGAAGAACTCGGTGCTGCCGAGAATCTGACTGAGCACCTGCTCCTCGGTCATCCCGGCTTCCAGCTCGTTGATGAAGCCCTGCTCCTCGCCGCTCCCCGGCGACCGGCCCAGGTAAGTGGTGTACCAGCCCTTGATCAGGCGGTCGCGCGCCTCGGGGGAGCCCTCAATCCCCGCCACCACCGTGGCCGTGAGAGAGGTGGCGCCGGCCGGCAGCAACGCCACCCAGGGGTCCAGTTCCGCCACCGAACCGGCCCGAGCCAGGGCGTCGACGTACAGCGCCTGCACTGCCCGCTCCTGGGCGCTGAGGCCGGCCAATTCGCCGATCGTATTGCCGTTCTTGCCGACCTCGGTGAACCACAGGGAGTTGTTGCCGCCGGAAACGAGGTCGGTCGGCTGGCTGCCGGAACCGACCGCCGCGACTTCCGTAATGGCGCCCGCCGTGGTGATGCTGCCGATCAGGTCTCGCCCGGACTCGACGAAGTAGAGCAGGCCGAACGGGCCAGTGCTGATGCCCTCCGGGTCGCTGCCGACCGGCAAGGCAATGGTGGTGATGGCGCCGGCGGTCGTGGTGCGGCCGATCTGGGAAGTGCCGGCCGCGGTGAACCATAGCGCCCCGTCCGGGCCGACCGTGATGTCCTCCGGGTCGTTGTTCCCGGGGCTTGGCAGCAGGAACTCGTTGGTGACGGCGCCGGCCGTGGTGATGCGGCCGATGGCGCCGGTGGCGGCCTTGTTCGCCTCCGTGAACCACAGCGCGCCGTCAGGGCCGCTGACGATGTTCACCGGGGCGGCGCCGGCCGTGATGCCCGTGCTGAACTCGTTGATCGTCGTCAGGGTCGCGTTGACGTTGGCGACCCGGTCCACTTTTGTCTCGGTGAACCAGAGGTTGCCGTCCGGGCCGACCGTGATGCCGTGGACGCCCGCACCCGCCCCGGAGGGGACGACGGCGGACTGCGCCTCCGACGCCAGGATGGCTGAGTCGCTGCCGGCCTGCGGGTTGATGCGGCCGATGCGGCCGGTGTTGAATTCGGTGAAGTAGAGGAAGCCATTGGCGGCATCGCTGACGAGATCCAGCGGGCCCGTGCCAGCCCCCAGGCTCGCCAGCGAGAATTCGGTGACCAGGCCGCCGGGAGTGATGCGGCCGAGGGCGTTGTTGCCAAGTTCGGTGAACCAGAAGTTGCCGTCGGCGGCAGCGGCGATGCTGGTTGGCCGGGCGCCGGCCGTGATGCCGCCGGAAAACTGCGTCAGGCCGGCGGAAAACAGGGTGGTGCTGAACGCCTGCGCGGCGCTGAACTCCGAGGTATTGCCCACCGGATCGGTGGCCGTCGCCGTCAGGACGCGGTTGCTGGATACCGGGACATTGAGCGCAGCGCTGAACCTGGCGTCGCCGCCGGCGTCGGTGGTCGTGTTGACGAAGCCGAGGAATTGCTGCCCCTCGGCGGGGAGGTTGAGCGGGTCCGGGTCGCTGGCGAAGAGCTCGATGCGGTAGGTCTTGCTGGGGTCGGCGTGCAGCGTGCCGAAGATGTCCGTCTTGCCGGTGCCGTCCTCGAAGGCGGCGGTCAGCACGGGGAAGTTCTGGAAGTTGTCGGGGTCATTGGCGGCGCCGTGGCCCTTGGAGTCGTTGGTGGTCGGCCCGTCGTCCCTGGGGAAGAGGAAGCCGTTGGTCAGGTCAATGCCGACGAGCGCGGTCGGGGCCGAGGACGCGGTCAGGTAATTGCGGCCGTTCTCGAAGACGCTGTTGCCCTCGATGGCGTTGCCGATGTTCGGCTGGCCGGAGGCCGACACGGGGTTGCCGAAGATGGCGATGCCACCGGTGCCGTTGAACGCGACGGTGTTGCCGGCCCCGGCTGCGGCGCCGCCGACGACGTTGAACGACACGCCCGGTTCATTGGGCTGCGCCGGGCCGAGGGGGGCGCCGAAGCCGTTGGAGCTGCGCAAGACGATGCCGTGCAGCAGGTTGGCCGCCGGGGTGACGCCATCGGCGCCGACGCCAGAGAAGTTGCCCTGGATGAGGTTCTGCTGGCCGCCATTATCCACCTCGATACCGGCGCCGTTGAAGCCGACGACGTTGCGGGCCCCCGCCGCGATGCCGCCGACCGTGTTGAGGTTGCCGCCGCTGATCTCGATGCCGAACAGGTTGTTGCCCTCCGCCGTGCCTGGGGCGGGGGCCGGCTCGGTGCGTTTGCCCACGCTGCTCTTGCCGTCGGCGGCGACGCCCACGAAGTTGCCCTGGATGATGTTGCCGGTCGCCGGAGTGGTCAACGTGCCCAGGACGTGGATGCCGTCCACCGCGTTGCCCGAGGTGATGTTGCGGTCCGCCGGATCGGTTGAGCCGATCTGGTTGTTGGAAGCGTTCAGGATGCGGATGCCGTCGCCGCTACTGGGGAAGGCGCCGTTGGGCATCCGCGTGGCGCCGGTTGGATCGACGCCGCTGAAGTTGCCGAGGATGGAGTTGCCGTTGCTCTGGACGACGATGCCGTTGCCCGGGAAGTTCGTGATGTCGAGTCCCTTGAGGGTGCTACCGCCGCTGCCCACCCCCAGGGTCAAGCCGTTGGAGCCGGCGCCCGCGCCGGCGCCGGCGAGCTGGATCAGGATGACGGCGTTGTCCGCGTTGGACAGGGTATTGACCGAGGCGCCGGTCTGCGAGTAGCCGTTGATCGTCAGGGGCCTGATGATCGTCGGCTCGGCGCTGCCAGTGACGGCAATCGTATTCACGCCCGCGACGGGGATGTTGAAGTTGATGACGTCCGGGGTCCCGCCCGGCAGCGAGGCATAGTTTCCCACGCGGTTGAGGGTCACGTCGCCGTTGACGTCCGCCTGGTTGTCGATCGACGTGATGGCCTCGCGAAGCGTGGCAAGGCCATCGATCGCAATGGTGTCGCCGGTGCTGGTCACCGTGATGACCGCCGGAGCCAGCCGATCTTCGAGCTGTTCCAGCCGCAAAGGCAGCCGGCACCGGGCACTGCGCTGCGCGGAAGAGGACCTCAGACGACTAAGCCAGGTCTTCATGGCACACCAGGGAAGGAGTCCAGGTTGTTCAGCGATTGCTGCACGCGAGTGGAGAGTCTATTGTGAGCCAAAAGAGAAGGCAAGAAAAAAACAGGGGACTGCGGTCCCGCTCC
>DASZFN010001177.1:0-7803 GCA_035939715.1 Gemmataceae bacterium
TGTCGATTTCTTTCCGAGCAGGCTCGCCAAGAATTGCCGTCACTTCAGATTCGCTCATTCCCACCACAATGTGGTCGAACTTCTGTTGGCTAATACGATTGCGGCTGCAATAGATGAACCCAGTCGTAGGCAGCCCAACCAGGGCCGGAACGAGAAGCCAGGCGTACCAGCGCTTGGCCAATTGGCACATACCCGATTCTACCGAAATTCGCCTGGGCTCAAAGGTCTTCACCGTTCACCGGATTCTTTATCCGACGCGGTCAGAATCCTCAGGCCTTGCACGCCCGCGAAATCTCCTGGATTGTTTGTCACAAGCGGCACACCAAGACCAACAGCGGTGGCGGCGACCCAGGCGTCGGCTTTGTCAATGGGACGGCCCTGGCGCTCGGCACCGACGCGGACCTCTGCCCAGAGCCGGCACAAATGGCGGTCCGCGAAGTAGACGGCAAAGCGCTGCAGATGTTTTTCCAATCGTTCGCGGCGTGCCTCTCCCCAGCGACGCCGTTCAGCCCATTCATCCAGCTCCGCCACGGTCATGAAAGAAATGACCATTCGCGCCCAATAAGGTGGGACCGAAAAAGGCGGCACGGCTGTCTTTTTTGTGCAGATAGGATGCTACGTCCGTGTCCACGACGACGGCTGGCATTTAGCGGGCCTCTTGGCGGGTTTGCCTTCGCCAGGCAAGAAAATCATCGATCCTCGCGTCGGGCCACGCGCTCGGTTCGGCCATGAAGCGCTCAAAATCCTCCTCTGTCAGCGGCTTGATGCCCCGTTCCTCGACCTGTGTCAAAAGCCTGGCAAGCCGCTCTTCAGGGCTTGGCCCTTCGGACAGAGATCGGTAAGGCGGCTGGTTCGCCGGTCTCCGACGTGCAGCACGGCCGGACTTGAATTTACGAAGCATGCTTGCCTACCTTCGCCTGTCTATGCTATGAAATCGAAACCTAACGGTTTACATCGTTGCTCCGCGTTGGAGCGTGGCCACGGTCACGGGTGTAACGCTGTTCTGCCGTAATGGGCAATTTATAGCAGGCCATTGACTGCTCTCGACTGCCTGACGGCCTTCCCGAGCGAGTCTCCTGGCTGATGCCGATCGGGTGCTTACCATGCTCGCATTTTGGACCGACCGCGGGCCGTTCGTAAAATTGGCAGCATGATCTACACGCGGCGCCAGTTTTCTTCCAGGCCAATCAGCCCCTCAGCGGCCCGGAACCTGGTCGAGAGGGCTGTGGCCTATGCCGAGAATCTGGGGCTCGCTCCTCACCCCGACTACCACAGGGCCAAGCTCCTGTTTGGTGACATTGATCGAGAGGATAACTCGGAAGCACTGGAATTCGGCAAGGACGGCAAGCCCTTCTTCGTCGCCGGTCCGAGCGATGGCCCGGCCCGCTGCCGGCATATTTTGAAGACTCTCGAGGAGCATTGTGGTCGAGATAGTTTCCATTACCTCATCCCAATGGCCGGATCGACGGAGATCCTGCCCGAGTCCGTCACTCAGAGCCCGAACTGGATGATCGACGACGACGAAACGGATGACATCTAGGCGTGCACGATTTCCCGAAATGCGCGAAGTCGTTCGTAAGCCCGCAGAACGCGGCGATGAAAGGGATTCAACGAACAATCCGCAGGCCCGGTAAGGCCTGCCGTAGTGCCTGCAAGCCTGCTTCGGTCACTCGGGTATCAACGAGCAGCAATGTCTTCAAATTGGTCATGGTTCGGATGGAGAGCATTCCTCGGTCCGTAATGCCGCCGCCGCAGAGGCTGAGTTTCTCCAAGCTCGAGAGCCGCGACAGGCCGTTCAAGCCAGCGTCCGTGACCTGAGTGTGGCAGAGGCCCAGCTCACGCAGCTCCGGCAAGGCTTTGAGCTGTTCCAGGCCTGCATCGCTGATGGCAGTCTTGTTGAGGAACAATGTCTGCAGATGAGGTGCTGCCTTGAGGTATGCCAGGCCCGCGTCGGTAATAGCCGTGTTGTGGAGGTTGAGCGTCCGCACCGCGGGCAGGGATGCCAACACGCTGAGATCAGCGTCTTTTACGGGGGTGCCGTGCAGGTCAATTCCTACCGCAGGCATGCCGGGAAGAGTGGCCGCAAACTGCACCTGTCCGCCAAGGTTCTTGATCTTCGCCACTGCCTGCGCCTGAAGCCCCGCAGGACTATGCGGGTCCGGTGAGGGCGTGGCCGTGAGGAGGCTCTTGTCGGACGGGATAGCGCAGCCGGTGGCACACAAGAGCAGCATCGGAATGAGGAATGGAACCGGCCGCATCTGGCTTGCCCTCTTGACCCCGCCATTCAATGTCCCAGGGATGCTCAAGTTGCGCGTGGCCGCTACGATCCAATCAAACGGAGCGCCGCATACCCATGGGAATCAGTCACGACCTTTCGTTTGCGTCGGATGATTGTCGAGAGAATCGGCGGCGGAGAAGTTGCCTTTCATTTGCATGTTCTCGCCTCGCAAATCCTGCCAGAAGGCGTCCCATTGAGCCTTGTCGCCATCGGCAGAACAGCCAAAACCGAGAAAGACAAAGCAGAGCAGCACGCAAAGATGTTTCATCGCCCTCACTCCGTGCACGCGTGTGGCTGGGACGTCCACGGCCGCCCCAGCGCCTTTAATGTCCATTCGACCGAGGCCAAATAACTAGAGGCAAGTGGCGGGGAACATACGCTTTGGAAAGTCCTCGGTCAAGCGGGTCTTGCTAAGTCGCCTGCACCGTCATTTCTAATGAATTAAATATGCGTGAGATGTGAAAGAAGGGCCGCTGATCTTGGACATTGGAACTGAGGAGCAGCTGCCGGCCTGGTAAAAGTCGCCAGCAGCTGTTCCTGGCACATTATCTTCTCGCAGCGCAGTCATTTCGGAGCCTTGCTGGGATCGAAATCCGCCACGTTGGTTCCGAAGCTCCAAAGGTAACCGTCTGGATCAATCACCGCGCAAACCCGGTCGCCGTAAAACATGTCTTGCGGTGCGCGGTCCGATTTGGCGCCGGCAGCGAGGGCGCGCTTGTAGACGGCGTCCACATCCTCACAATAGAGATAGAGACCGATGGCCGGTCGCACGCCGCTGCTGGCCGGGGTCTTGGCGGGCATGCCCGGTTGCTCGGGACCGAACATGATCGTGATGTCGTGCCAGAGCACCTCCGCGTGCACGGTTCGGCCATCGGGTCCCGGCATGGAGAGCTTTTTCTTCAGGCCGAACGCCTTTTCATAAAAGGCGAGAGCGGCGTCGGCATCCTTGACAACGAGATACGGGGACAGCCAGGACTGGTTATCCGGTTTCGCAGGTCGCTTGCCCATGGTGTGGCTCCGAAACAGAGGAATCGGGGAACGCAAAACACGGCCTCATGTTTTAAGCGATATGTGTACAAATGTCAAGAACATATCACCCCTGGGTCCCTCCGCATTGCGCACGGCTGCTACGCGGCAAAGGAATATGTTTGCCGCCCTTCCCCGACGGGGTAGAATCGGGGCTGTTAAAGTGGGCAAGATGATTGGCTTACTTGAAACAACTTCACCCCAATGGAGGTCGCCTATGTTCGCTCACCCACGTCAATGGCTCAAGGGCCGGTCCCAGCGGCGGCATGACGCAGCAGCATGTCGCAAGCATCGAGCCGTTCCGAAGCTTGAAACGCTCGAAGACCGCTGCGTGCCGGCCGTTTTCAACGTCAACAGCACCGCTGACCTTCTCGCTCCACCCGCGGGCGTTGTCACGCTGCGCTCGGCCATCGAGGCGGCCAACGCCACGCCGGGCAACAACACCCTCCACCTGGCGGTAGCCGGCACTTACAAGATTACGCTCGCGGGCGCCGGCGAGGATAACAACCTGACCGGCGACTTCGACATCATCCCCAACCCGCTGAGTCCGGCCAACAGCACGCTGCTCATCCAGAACACCAGCGGCGGTACGGTCATCGTCGACGGCAACCAGCTCGACCGCGTCTTCGACATCAACCCCGGCGCTACGAACAGCGCCGCCACCAAGCTGCAGGTGATCATGGAAGGCTTCACCATCCAGAACGGCGCTGCCGGCGACGCGGCCAACCCCGACGGCCCTGCCTCCACCGGCGGCGGCATCCGCGACCAGGGCAACACCGACCTGACGCTCTTCCACATGGTCGTCACCCGCAACAACGCCACGGGCGACGGCGGCGGCATTGTCATGGAGAACACCGTCAACAGCTCCTGGATCCTCACGATCAACAACAGCACGATCAGCAACAACCACGCCGGCGACGCGGGCGGCGGCATCGATACGGACGGCGCGGGCACGGTCTTCATCAACGACACCGTGGTCACCGGCAACACCGACCTGAACCAGGGCGCGGGCGTCTACATCGACGCCATCCAGGTCGGCGCCGTGTTCGTGGGGGCTCCCATGACCATGACCACTAGCGTCGTCAGCAACAACCAGGCCCTCGCCGCGGGGATCACGGCCAGCGGCGGCGGCATCAGCAACGCCGGCAACGGCACCATGACCATTGCCGACAGCACCATCGCCGGCAACTTTTCCGGGGGCATGGGCGGCGGCTTCTCCGACGAGAACAACCAGGGCACCCTGGTTCTCGTCAACTGCCTCTTCGCCAACAACTCGGCCATCAGCAACGGCGGCGGCATCCAGGAAGGCGGCCCCAGCACCACCATCAACAACACCGAGTTCAAGGATAACTCCAGCGGCGGCAGCGGCGGCGGCATCTTTGCCAACGGCACGACCCTGACGGTGACGGCCGGCGCCTTCGTCGGCAACACGGCCGTCACCGGCGGCGGGGGCCTGGAGATCCAGGTGACCTTGCCCGGCACCGGCGCCGGCAGCTCGATGATCATTAACGCCACGATTACCGGCAACAGCGCCCTGAATAACGCCGGCGCCAACGGCGGCGGCATCGACGCGGCAGCCGCCTTCACCGGCGGCCTGACACTGCTGGACGACACCATCAACGGGAACGTCGCCACCAACGGCGGCGGCGTCTTCTGGGCCGGGATGGCTGGCTCAACCTTCGCCGTCAACAACACGATCATCGCCAAGAACTTCGCGGCCGCCGCCGGACCGGACGCCAATAACCCCGCCGGCACGTTCACCGATCAAGGCGGCAACTTGATCGGCGTCAGCGGCGCCGGCAGCGGCAACACCGGCTTCGTCGCCGCCACCACCCAGACCGGCACCGTGGCCACTCCGCTCGATCCGCTGCTGGCGCCGCTCGCGGCCAACGGCGGCCCGCCGACCGGCAACCCGGCCGGTCCCACAGTCCTCCCGACGGAGGCTCTTCTGCCCGGGAGCCCGGCCATCGACAAGGGCGTGCACGTAGCGGTGACCAGCGACGAACGCGGTTTCCCGCGCCCGGACAGCACGGGTTCAGATACCGGCGCCCAGGACGTCGGCGCTTTTGAATCCAACCCCCTGACCGGCAACGCCGCCTTCGTGCAGACGCTCTACTTCGAGTTCCTGAAGCGGCTGGGCGATCTTACGAGCGCTAGCGATGCCGGCGGCTGGGTCAACGCTCTGAACGCCGGCAAGATTACCCAGGAGGCGGCCGCGGGCGGCATTGCCCGCTCGCCGGAAGCCCTGGGCGTCCTGGTAGATGGCCTGTACCGGAAGATCTTTAACCGGGTTGCGGACGCCAACGGCCAGGCCGCGTTTGTCAGCTTCTTGCAGCACGGCGGCACCGTCGAGCAGATCATCGCCGCAATGGTCACGTCGTCGGAATACGCCGCCGCCACCGGCACCGATACAGGCTTCATCCAATCCCTGTACATCAAGCTGCTGGGACGTGTTGGCAGCCCCAGCGAAGTCGCCGGCTGGTTGAACGCCCTGCCGTCCGTGGGCCGGGCCGGGGTGGCCAATGACTTCATCCAATCAGGCGCGTTCGGCAGCGATACCGAGTTCCGCGGCGATGTGGCGCAGCAGCTTTACGGCTTCACGTATGCGCCAACCCAGTCCGTAGTCAGCCTGTTCGCCAACTTGCTCCACCGGACGTCTCCGCCCAAGGCAACTGAGATCACCAGCCACGTGGACTCAGGTCTGGACATCTACACCCTGGAGATTACCATCGCGAGCACAACCGAGTTCGTGGACCTGGCGTCCACGGGCATCATCGTTTGATTGGAACGGTTCTGCGTACATTGGCTGAGACGGGGGCTAACTTGAGGAGGCACCATGATTTTCTTGACTAGACTAGCCGGCGGAGAAAGGCAAAGCGCGGCAGGGAGAAAGCAACGGCCTACCGGGAAGCGCGGCTTGTGCTTTACGCCGCGCCTGGAAGCCCTGGAAGACCGAACCTTGCTTGCCTGGGCAACCGTGACCAGCATGCCGACGCCGCGGTCGAACATTGCCGCGTCCCTGGCGGCGGACGGGCGTATCTTTGCCCTTGGCGGCTTCGGTTTGACGCTGCCACCGCCGCAACCGCCGTTGGCCACTGCGGAAGCATATACGGTCAACACCAATCTCTGGGCCAGCAGCCTTCCCATGATCCAGCCCAGCGCGGGCCTGGCGGCAGTGACGGAGACGGACGGCCGCATCTTTGCCATTGGCGGCGCCACGCTGGGCGGACCCTCGAACACGTCCATCGCCGGCCTGACCAACTTCGTGCAAGCGTTCTCTCCGGCGACCAACACCTGGCAGTTCGTCGCCAACATGCCGACGGCACGCTCGTTTCTGGCCGCTGCGGTCGGGCCGGATGGGCGCATCTACGCGATCGGCGGCAATGCGGCTTTCGGGCCAACCAACATCGTCGAGGCTTATACCCCGGCCACGAATACCTGGACGACCGTGGCCAGCATGCCGACGCCGCGTTCGGGTTTGGCGGCAGTCACCGGCCCGGACGGCCGCATCTATGCGATCGGCGGTCTCGATATCCTCCGGTCGCCGGAGCCGCTGGCTACCGTGGAGGCCTACACGGTCGCCACTAATACCTGGACGACCGTGGCCAGCATGCCGACGCCGCGACAGTTGCTGGCGGCGGCGGTCGGGCCCGACGGCCTGATCTACGCGATCGGCGGCGCCGATGCCTCCGGCAATCCGCTGCATACCGTGGAGGCTTACAACGTCACCACCAATACCTGGACCACTGCGCTGCCCTTGCCCACGGCGCGCTCCGGTCTGGCGGCAGTCACCGGCCCGGATGGCCGCATCTTCGCCATCGGCGGCCGCCTGGCCACGACCGCCCTGTCCACGGTGGAAGCCCTGACCGTCACGCCCACGCCCGATCCGCGCACGCCGGCCTTCGTCGCGCAAGTGTACCTGGATCTGCTGCACCGGCCGGCCGATGCCGGCGGTCGGGCGGCGTTCATCAGTCTCCTGGACCAGGGGCAGATCACCCGGACGCAATTCGTGCTGACAATTGAAGCGAGCGTCGAGTACAGGACGGATCAGATCAACACGATCTACCAAACACTTTTGCATCGGCCGGTCGACGCGGGCACCTTAAATGTCCTGCTGGGCTTCCTCGGGCTTGGCGGAACCTACGAACAAATCCAGGAGATCGTTGCCGGCTCGGACGAGTTCTTTGCGAAGAGCGGCAGCACCAACGATGGCTTCCTGAATGCCCTGTACCAGGACGCGCTCGGCCGGGCGCCCGACGCGGCAGGAAAAGCCGGCTTCGATCAGTTCCTGGCGCAGGGCGGCAGCCGCACGCAGGTGGCGACCTTCATCTACACGAGTGCCGAGTTCGACGTTGATTTGGTGAGCGGCTTTTATCTCACCTTCCTGCATCGCCAGGCCGACGCCTTCGGGCTGAACAGCTTTGTCACGGCCCTGATGCTTGGCGCGCGCGACGAGTCAGTCATAGCCAACATTGTGGGGTCTGACGAGTATATCGGCA
>DASZFN010001178.1:0-13326 GCA_035939715.1 Gemmataceae bacterium
ATGACCTACCCTGAAGGGGTTGCACAGAAGTTGTCATTGGCTTTGTGCAACGCCTTCGGCGTAGACCTAGCGGCGAGTTTTTGGCCCCCAGGGTGCGCTGCCGCGACCCTGGGCTGTGTTGTCCAACGCCGTTGGCGTAAAGAGGGATGGTTTCCTACAGAGCAACTGCTTACCCTTCTCCCCCGGTAATCGCCCAAGATATAATCCAGCCATGGCCCCTTGGGTTCGGCACGGAGCATTTTCTTATGGCAAGCCCTTTCCCCGGCATGGATCCATACCTGGAGTGCTTTTGGAGCGATGTTCATGCCCGGTTGGTGACATATGCTTGCGATCAACTTCAGGAGCGCTTGCCGCCGGACTTGATCGCGCGTATGCAAGAGCGGATCTATGTGGAGACTCCGGAGGGTCCCGGCAGGAGCATGCACCCGGATGTCAGCGTTGTGGAGCGCGGCCGTGGGCAGACGGGCATGGCCAGCGCGCTCAACGGGATCGCAGTCGCCGAGCCCGAGATTGTGGTTGTCTCTTCCGCTGAACCGATTACGGAAACATACCTCGAGATTGTGGAGGCCCGTTCCGGGCATCGTGTAATTACGGGCATTGAATTCCTCAGTCCTACCAACAAGACTCCGGGCCCGGGACAAGAACTTTATTTACAAAAGGAAAAAGAACTTCGCCATGCTCCGGTAACCCTGGTCGAGATCGATCTGGTGCGGTCCGGCCGGCGCATCCTGGGCGGGGCGCTGTATCCCCTTCCCAACCCGGAGAAAACGGCTTACGTCGTCTGTGTCCGCCGCGCCCGCGAGACGAATCAGTATGAAGTCTACTGGCTCTCCTTGCGCGAGCGACTGAAGGCCATCCGCATCCCGCTGCGCGAGAGCGACGCCGACGTCGCCCTCGATCTACAGGCCCTCGTCGATCAGGCCTATCGTCACGGGCGCTATGAACAGGAATTCGACTACCGCCAGCCGCCCGAGCCACCTCTGAATGCCGAGGATGCTGCCTGGGCCGACGAGCTTTTGCGCAGTCGAGGATTGCGCTGAGCCGGATGCTTGGGATGAACATCTGACCCACGTATCATGTCTACATACGGTTCGGATCGGAAATCACCCAGGGTTCTCGCACATGAGTGCAGTCATCCAGGTCCAGGATCTGGTTAAGCAATTCGGCAATTTCACCGCCGTGGACGGCATCAGCTTCGCGGTCTACGCGGGCGAGATCTTCGGTTTCCTCGGGCCCAACGGCGCCGGCAAGACCACGACCATCAACATGCTGGCCACGCTTCTCAAGCCCACGAGCGGCAGCGTCGTCCTGGCCGGACATGACGTGCTCCGCGAGCCGAACCATGTGCGGCAGGCCATCGGCATGGTTTTTCAGGATCCCTCGCTCGACGATCGCCTCACCGCCGAGGAAAACCTGATCTTCCACGCCATGCTCTACAACATCCCGAGAAAACTCCGCGGCGAGCGCATCAGCCAGGTGCTCGACATCGTCGGCCTCGCCGACCGTCGCCAGGCGATCGTGCGCACCTACTCCGGCGGCATGAAACGGCGCCTGGAGATCGCCCGCGGTTTGCTCCATTATCCGAAGGTGCTCTTCCTGGACGAACCGACCGCCGGGCTCGATCCGCAAACACGCAACGCCATGTGGGAGCACGTGCGCCGGCTGCGCGAGCAGATCGGCATCACCGTGTTCATGACCACGCACTACCTCGACGAGGCCGAGAACTGCGACCGCATCGCCATCATCGACCACGGCAAAATCCAGGCCCTCGACACGCCGGCCGCGCTCAAACGCCTGATCGGCGGCGACAAGATCATCGTGGCCGGCGACAAGGATTTGCAAAACGACATCGCCCTTCGCTACGGCATCGAAGTCCAGGCCGTCAACGGCGAGTTTCATTTTCAGGTGGCCGGCGGCGCCGAATTCGTGCCGCGCGTCGTCGTCGATTTCAAGGAGCGCATCAAGTCGATCCAGGTCAAGCAGCCGAGCCTGGACGACGTCTTCCTGCAACTGACCGGCCACGCCATTCGCGAGGAAGAAGGCTCGGACCTCGACCGCATGCGGCAAGGGGCGAAACTGTGGATGCGGAGACGTTAAAGCATGCACGCCTTACGAGTGATTTACGTCATCTGGCTCCGCGAGCTCAAGGCCTTCGTCCGTGAGAAAGGCCGCATCATCGGCATGATCGGCCAGCCGTTGCTCTACCTGCTGATTGTCGGACAGGGCATCGCCAGCGGCATGAGTCTGAATCGCTCGGCGGACTTCGACTATCTGAAGTACATCTACCCCGGCATCATCGGCATGAGCGTGCTGTTCACGTCGATCTTTTCCGCTCTGTCGATCATCTGGGATCGCGAGTTCGGCTTCTTGAAGGAGGTGCTCGTGGCGCCGGTGCCGCGCTCGGCGGTGGCCCTGGGCAAGATCTGCGGCGGCGGCACCATCGCCATGATCCAGTCGGCCATCCTCATCGCGCTGGCGCCCTTTGTCGGCGTGACCCTGTCCGTGCTCGTGGTGCTGCAACTGCTTTTGGTCTGCTTCCTGATCAGTTTTGCCGTCACCAGCCTGGGCGTCCTGATCGCCGCGCGCATGCGTTCGATGCAAGGTTTCCAGATGCTGATGAATTTCCTCATCATGCCGCTCTATTTCCTGAGCGGCGCCATGTTCCCGCTGGTGTCGGCGCCGCGCTGGATGCAGGTCCTGATGCGCATTAATCCCCTCACCTACGGCGTGGACGCGCTACGCAACGTGATCTACTCCGAGACGACCACCGTGGTCGCTGGAAACGCCGTTTCCCTGGTGGAAATGGCGCGCCAATCCGGTCTGATTCGCTGGCAGCTGGGGACTGACCTTGCACTGTGCACCCTGGTCGCGGGCCTGCTCGCCGGCCTGGCGGCGTACGTCTTCAGTACGGCCGATTGAGAAGGCCCCCCGGCTGATCGCCTTTTGATACACTGGGGTAGTGACGACCTCCGGAGAGATGCCATGAAAAAAGTAGACGACATTGTTGCCGCGGCCGAGCGCCTCGACGCCCGGGATTTCATACGGCTGCGGCAAAAGCTCGACCAGCTCGAGAAAAAACGCTGGCGGACCGAGTTAGCGCGCGCGACCAAAGAGTTTCGAGCGGCCAAGCTCACCGATGAAAAAATCGACGAGTTGGTCTTGAAGCGTCGTTATGAAGGTCGTCGTTGACACGATGTTTTGGGTCTCGTTCAGCACGTTAAAAGGAGGCTATCGCTACCGCCTTCTGAACCGCGCGCGAAGACAGCGCGTGCGGCTTTACGTTTCTGAATACATCCTTGACGAGCTGGCGACAACGCTTACTGAGGATCTTGGACGAACGCGCCGCTACGCTTTCCTGGCCCGCAGAGCCGTATTGCGGATGACTAAACTCATCGATCTGCCTCCCACCACTCGGCGGTACGTTCCCGGCGACCCAAATGACGATCCCATCCTTCAGACGGCTCTGACTGCCAAGGCAGATTATTTGGTTACGGCCGATCACGCAATCCTTGAAGTAGGAAAAGTCCAGGACGTAGAGATCATCACGGGCGGCCAGTTTGAGCACTTACTAAATCGCCAGAGACAGTAACTACGCGAATGGGCCCAGCACATCCAGGCATGTCTTCGGCCAAGGAACAAGGCACCTGCCGGCCCGTACAAGATGACTTGGCGCGCGACCAGGGAAAGAGCTGTTCGCAGGTCGATTTGCTGGCCACAAAAATGCGGTCGCCCGGGGCCAATTGGTAGTTCGTCGTCGTGTCGCCCAATTGGACGATCTCGCCATAACAAATCGACAGCACGATCCGGCAATGGTCAGGAGGACTGGGGCGGCTAAGGATGATGTGGGAGTGGGAAGCGCGGTCGGTTAGACCGCCGGCGGCGAGGATGCCGTCGAGCACGGTTTCCCGGCCGGTGAGTGGAAAGGCGCCGGGGGCATTCACTTCGCCCAGCACATAGTAAACCTTGCTTACGCGCGTCATCAGACGCACACTGATGGCGCCTATGTCCTTGCCACCGGCTTGAGCTTGCACGGCGGCATGCACCACCGCCTCGATTTCGTTCACGGTTCTGCCGGCTACCACAATGCGTCCGTAACGGCCCAGGTTGATGGTGCCGTCAGGCAACACCGGCTGATCGCCCGGCATGCGCACCGGCGAATCGAGGTCCACCGCCACGACTAACAAGACATCACCCGGCTCAACAACATACGGCGGCAGAACTTGCAGATCCAATTCACGCGGCAAGGCCAGGCCCGTCCCCTGAACGGCGCTTTTCGCTGATGCGAGCATGGGATAGCGAGGGGGCTGCGAGCCAAGGGGCCTGCCCGTGACGGCCGAACAACCGAAGGGCACAAGCAGCGCGAAGGCGAGAAGCCAGAAGTTAACGCAAGCTGTGTTGGTTGCTCTACCAGTGCCACGCATCTCGAATCCTGCCCAATTTGACCTTCCTGCCGGCCTTTGCTTTACAGTCCCCAACAGACGCCGCGTTTGTCTTATCGGCAGATTCTCCATATTCGTTGAGTCGCGAAAGCCCGGTCAAATCGGTCAGGCTTGCAAGAGCACCGCAGATTGCCAAGCGCTGCCTCGCCCCGGTTTTACCGAGGCAAAAGCGACAACGGCTCAATGCGGATGCTGGGATTATGGGTCGCGCCGGTTACGCGCAAATGGAGCAGAGGAATGGCGCCCCCTACCCCCGGCCGGTTCCCAAGACTACTCAGCCCGGTCTTTGCCGTGACCTCCAGGTCCAGTTGGCCCATGAGCGCGACATTGCCGTCAATGGCGATTTGAAGAGGCGGTCGCTGCAAGTTAAACTTCTCAATGCGAAACATTCCGCCTGCCAGGCGGGCACGGAGCTCCCCATTATCAAAGGTAGAAGTAGTCTGGATGCCCAGAAAAGGCGCCACTTGCCGGAGCACGGGAAGTTGAAAAGCCTGGGTCTGCGTCAAGGTTGCTTCCAGGCTGCCGCTCAAACTATTCACGGAATGGAGGTCGGCGCCTGCGAAATCAAAGTGGCCGCTGGCGCGGCCGCTGCCAAATGCGCTTGAATCTGCCACCTGCCTCAAGAGGGAACCCACATCCACATTGAAGAAACGGATCTGGCCGTCTAAATGAGCGCCTGCTCCCCACGTCAGAGTAGCCCGGCCATTCGCTCGACCCGACGCCAGCCGGGCGCTTGTCTCGCGCACAGCGATCCGGCCCTGGTTCTCCCCTGGAGCGAAATTCCAGGTAAGGGGTACACGCCAATCCATGATTTCGACGCCCAGAATTTTGCCGCGCCCGAGGAAAATATCGGCACTGCCGGCCCACTCCGAGCCCAACCTGCCGCGCAGGTGCGCTTCAAGGGGGCCTTCCACCTTCCCAGCCAGGTTGGGCGCGAATGCAAATATTGAGGCGGCCTCTACTCCGTCCAGGCTCAGGGTGAACCAGCTTCGCTCAAGCCGGTGCAAGTTCAAGGCGAGTTGGCTGTGCACCACGCCGCCGCCCACACTCGCCGTAATGTCGCGAAACCGCAATTCCTGACGAGTCAGCAGCACATCTCCCCGCACACTTTCGGCGAATTCGACATCGCCCCAGCGCGGCCGCAAGACGACGACATGGCCGTTGCCGACCGGGGCGCGGTCGGGACCTTCATGGCGGAATTTCACCTCCAGATCCACCAGCCCGCGCAGTGGAAACACCTCGCGCCGCAGATGGAGAATCTCATTGACGTTGGACAGGCGCGCGCGTTCGATGCGCAGCCGCCCTTCCTTGCCTGATTTCCCCGCGGCCGCGTTGACGGGCGGCATCTCGCCGTTCAAGTCAAAGCGGCCGCCCAACGCTTTTCCCGTAAAGCGGTAATCGACCGAGCCCTCGTGATAACCAAGCGCTCCCTGGAGCTGCTCGGTGGGAATGCCTTGCAATCGTAGATGCCGCCCCTGCAGGTCCAGCTCGACAGCGACCGCGCGCTCTTTTCCGACCGCGGCAGGCGAGAGCGTCCCCTTGAGCGTACCGCCCGCCTGACCCACCACGCCGAAGGGCATGGCGGGCAGGCCTTTCGTCAACGCGCCCAGGTCCAGTTGTGTGAACCGCAGGTCTACACTCCCGCCCGCGGATGGCTGGAGCGGCAGGACCACCTGGCCATCCACAGCGCCCTGGTCGAAACCGGCATGGAGGCGCGTGAGCGCCAGTCGATCTCTGTCGCTGCTCCAATCAAAGGCGAGGCTCTTGAAGTGCACTTCGTAGATCTTCAGACCCGTGGCCGTGCCTGTTCCCGCGGTGGTAAGAGTCAACGGCTGGAGCGTGCCTTGCATGTCCAGCGTGGTGGAAAAACGCCCGCCGATCGGCACGGCTGGTCGCACAGCGGGGGCAAGGCGCTGAAGAGCCGACAACTCAAAGTCGCGGAGCGCGATCCTGGCGCCGTAGCGATACGGCTCGCGCAACCGCAATTCCGCCGACCCTGTAAGCGCCGCTCCTTCCGACTGCATGCGCAGGTCCGCCAAGGAAAGCACGCCTTGCTTCAAGCGCATGTCGGCCTCGCAATCCTGACCCGCCCAGCCGAAGACATGGAAATGTTGGGCGCTGATTCTTGCAGAAGCCTCCCAGGCCTCAACCGCTTGCAGTCTGGCGGCGGGCGCGCGCAGGGTTACGGTTCCCGAAAAGTCGCCATCGACATGTGCCGCAGCTCCTGCAAGCGCGGCGACGCGGCTCAAGGGAATCTGTTCCAGTTTCATGGTCGCCGTCAGCTCGCCCAGCGGTACAACGCCTAACCGGGCACTCCCCTGAAATGTGCCGCCCGCGCCCGTCTGACCGGCGTCTGCTTGGCCAAGGCGCCCGTTGACGTCGCGCAAATCGAGGACGCCGTTGGCATAATCAACTTTGCCGCGCAGTTCATCGAACTGCATATCCGCCAGGCGCAGGGAGTTGACGTGTGCCGAGCCCGTCACACGATAGGTCTTGAAGTCCGTGGGCGTATCAAGCGGAATGGAAGCATGCACGTCATAAGAAACGCGCCCCGCGAGGACAAAGGGGAACTTCAGACCGAGCCCCTTGACCAGCAGGGCGAGGTCCACGTCCTTCATGGCGAGGTGTACTTCCACGTAGCGCTCTGGGGCCTTAAGCTTCGATTCCATGGCCGTCATCTTGTTCGCCAGCCATTCCACCGTCTGCGCTCCAGCCCAAGTGACCTGTTGAATTGCTTCTTCCAGCGCCCTGACGGACTCGTTGACCACACGAGCGGCCAATATCCTCTGTGGAGACGGCGCCTCCAGCACCAGAAACAGGTCCCAAAGGACCAGCTCATCCAGAATAGCGTCCGGGTCGGGGTTTTGCTTCTGCCTGGCATCCGGCGTACGGAAGCCGAACCCGCCGTCCCGGGCATGGAGTTCCAGGCGCACAGGCTCTGAGGTAGGCTGTCCGCCGACGCGCGCCTCCTCGATCTCTCCCTCTCCTTCGCCGCGCGTCTCCGGTTTGCCTTTGCCAAGCACGACCTCCAGGTGGGCGCTGCCTCTCAGCCGGCCATCGATCTGGCGCGGCAAGTCCCAGCTCGCCGGCAGGCGGCGCATGTTGAGGCCCTGGACCTCGACCTTGCTGAAATCCAAGCGCGTTGGCGCCTTCCGGAAATCCAGGTCCGCGTCGGTACGGATTGTCCCCCCAAACGCCTGACCTTGCACACCGCGCAAGGTCACCAGCCCATCGTCGATGATTACCTTTCCCGTCGCCGCCGTCGCGTCGAGATCAATAGCGGCCACATGAACCGCGGCGGCACGCGGTTCCATTTCCAGATGGTAGTGAAGCGTCTGCCTGCCCCAATCACCGCGGATTGCAATCGCCACCGGTGTATCGCCCTCGACCTGGACTGCTTGCCAGACACTGGTCGACATGAATGGCGCCTGCTGCAACATGGCCGGCGTGATATGAAGCGGCGCGTCGCTTGTTAGCGTGACGGACGCCTCCTTCACTTGGCGGTCAAATGCACCGTTCAGACTCCATTGGCCCCAGCCGGGATTGTCCGCATTGCTTATGTCGCCTGAAAGCACCACTGCTTCGCCTTCGCTTTGCAGCGCTGCACGGACGCCCGTAATGAACAGGTCGGCGGCGCCCTCCTTCTTCAGAGTAATGCGGCCACGCTCCATGCGGACGTTCGGCAGTGAGGCGTCTTTGCCGGCTTCGTTCGACAGGCTCGGCAAAGTCGTGAGGAGGTGGCCGTCCTTATCGAACCGGAGCGTGACGGCTGCATCGAGCAGCGTGATGTTTTGTGGAGTGCTGCTGCCGCCGAGCAAGCTCAGCAGCGACACGTCCGCCTTCACGCGATCGACCGTGACCCATGGCTCTTGTGGATCAGGCGCCCGGCTGTCGAGAAGTTGTAGACCATTCAAAGTGCTGCCGCCCAGGCCGACGTCTATTTCCGCGATGCGGACCGATCCGCCGAAAGCCGCCTCAAGGCGTGACGCGACCTGGGCGGCAAGTCGTTGCGAGGTCAGGTATTTTCGGAGAGAAAAGCCGACAATGATGAAGATAACGACGATGACGAGTAGAACACGGCGGAGTCGTTTCATGAAAGCACCTCCGATCGGCTGGTAGCCGGGGGTCGATGGGGTCTCTCTCTTATATCGCTCAAAACCATTCTGAAGAATCACGATGGATGCCGAGCTAGAGGATGTTCGCCGTCTGGACGGCAGACGGCATATTGTCGGTCCGTTTCCCGGCTATAATTACACGGTGGATGAAGTCCATTCCGAGGCTGAGCCATGCACGATCTGACAAATATCTGGCGCGAGATTCGCGGTTGGCCGGCCGAACAGCGGCTGGCGCTCGCCACACGGCTTCTGCAATCCTTGGAACAAGAAGAGACGCCGGTGGCGGTTTCCAAAGATCAGCAAAAGGCCTTGCAGGAGCTGATCGGTATCTGGAAGGCGGAACAGCCGACGAACGACGAACAAGTGGAATCGATTCTTGAACAAGAGCGGATGAAAAAGTACTGCTGATGCGCGTTGCTCGACGTCAACGTACGCCAGCGCTCAGAGCCACAAAGCCGAGCAGGCCGCCGATGATTCGCTTGCCAGTGGTCATGGTTCTCTTTCCTTCCAGCGACCCTCGTCATGGCCGAGGCCACAGCCTCTCCTTTCTTGTCCTCTTCCCAGGCTTTACCGCACGGCTTTCCCAGGCCCCCAGAGAGCCCGCCCTGGTTTGGCGCCGGTGTGTTCGCCGTTCTTGATGACCTGCACGCCATTGACGAAGACATGCTGCACACCGACCGCATACTGATGCGGCTGCGAGTAGGTGGCCTTATCGGCGATGGTCCTGGGATCGAAGACGACCACGTCGGCGAAATAGCCCTGGCGCAACCAGCCGCGGCGCTCCAGGCCCAGGTTGCCGGCCGGCAAGCTGGTCAGCTTGCGGACGGCGACCGGCAAGGAAAGCAACTTCTCGTCGCGCACATATTTGCCGAGCACGCGCGTGAAGCAGCCATAGGCGCGCGGGTGCGGCATGGATTTCAGGAAGACCCCTTCCGGCGCCTGTGAGGCTTCGTCCGAGCCGAAACTAATCCACGGGATCGGCACCAGCTTGCGGATGTTTTCCTCCGCCGTGATGAAATAGACGGTGCCGATGCTCGATTCATCCTGCAGCAATAAATCCACCAGGGTTTCCACCGGGTCCTTGTGCCGCCCGGCGGCGATCTCGGCCAGCGTCTTCCCTTGCAGCGGTTTGAGCTCCGCCTTCTTAAAGCTGATGGGCATCAGCCGGTCCGGCGCGCCCGCATTGAGATAGAAGTTGGGCCAGCTCTTCGACGCCCGAATTTCGCTCACGATGCGCGCCCGGCTCTCTGCATCGCGCAGCCGGCGGCGCATGGCAATCTCGCCGCCCGCCATCGCCCAGGGCGGGATGCAGGCGGTGAGCGGCGCCGCTCCGGCCGTGTAGCAATACATGTTGGCCGTGATCCGGAGGCCCTCGCGCCGGGCCGCTTCGACCTTGGCGATGGCCGCGTCCATCTTGGGCCAGTTGGCCTTGCCCGCAGCCTTGAAGTGGTAGATTTCGGCCGGAATCCTGGCCTCACGGCTGATGCGGATCAGCTCGTCGATGCCTTCGAGCAGCCGCTCGCCCTCGCTGCGCATGTGCGAAATGTATTTCCCCTGGTACCGGGCGGCGACCTTGCACAGCTCAATCAGCTCCTCCGTGTCGGCGTAATAGGCGGGCGCATATTCAAGGGCCGTGCCGATGCCCAGGGCCCCGTTACGCATTTCGATCTCGACCAGCCGGCGCATGCGCTCCAGGTCGGCCGCGCTCGGCTTGCGGTTCTCCAGGCCGAGGACGTACTCGCGAATGGTCGCCGCGCCGATGAACGAGGCGACGTTTTGCGAAATGCCGACCCGCTCCAGCCAGTGCAGGTAATCCGAGAGCGTCGTCCATTCAATTTCGTAGCGAATGTCGGTCTGCTCGCGCTTCATCCGCTTCTTGATGGCGTCGTTGACCGGTCCCATCGACCAGCCCTCGCCCATGATCTGCGTGGTGACTCCTTCGCGCAGCTCGCTTTGCCCCCGGCCGTCGGCGATCAGGGATTCGTTGGACCAGCTCAGCATGTTGATGAAGCCCGGCGCCACCGCCAGGCCGTGGGCATCAACGACGGTTGCAGCCCTGGCATCCGCGAGCCGGCCAACGGCGGCGATCCGATCCTTTTGAATCGCCACGTCCGCGCGCACAGGCGGCCCACCGCTGCCGTCATAAATCTCCCCACCGCGAATCAGCACGTCATACCGAGGCGCATCCGCCGGCAGCACGCGTGGATTCAGGCACATCAACAAGGGGCAGCAAGAACCGTAGAGGATCACCGCGAGCATGGCGCGGCGCCTGCGGGAAAAGGGCATGGGCAGTCCTCCTGTGTGTCCTCATTGGAAGGCAGCCTTGCCCCCCAGTCAAGCCGTAATAAGCTGTGGAGTTACAAGATTGAATGCCAGCTCGGTTGCGACCTTGGCTCTTTGGTCCTTGTTCTTTGTTATCACGGTTAGCCCGGACGACTCCATCGTTCACCGGGTGCGCTTAGGAATGGCTTTATACAGTTGCGCAATCGATGTAAAATCGCACCATCCACAAATTCGAGTATCAGGAGTGAGCCTGATGATCTCCACGCCAGTAAGTGCCATCAACATGGCGGAAGTAACCGACATTGCCGCACTCGCCGCGATGCAAGCTCAGCAGCAACGGTTTCGCCGCAATTCAGATTGGCTGCAAGCCAACCTTGCTACGGTGTACGCGCGCCATCGCGGCAAGTGCATCTGTGTTTGCGGAGGGGAGCTTTTCGTGGCCGGTAGCGCAGAGGAGGTCATGAGCCGCGCACGCGCAGCCCACCCAGAGGACGACGGCCTTCTGCTCCGTTACGTTCCGCGACGCAGAATGGAGCGCGTCTATGCTCATTAGCGGGCGCTGGGTCCCGTCCCCGTCTTTGCCAAGCCGACACGATCCCGCCGAGGACTGCTCCAACAACCAGCCCTGCCGCTGCACCCATGGACCCATATGCGGCGGCCACCACAATCGCGGTCGGCCAGTCAGTTCTTGGCGTTCCGCCTGCGCCCAGCCAGGGCACGCCCGTAAGCAGCGCCCCGAGTACGCCACCAAGAACGGCGCCCCGAAACACTCGGTTGGGCTGAGCTTGAATATTGCGTTCTGTCACGCCAGTCCTCCCTCGCGCAGCAGCGCGCCAACGAACAGCTGAAGCAACTTGGCAGTGAACTCAATTCGGTACTCGCGGTCGATGATGTTCGCCTGGATCGCCGGTCAAATCTCGAGAAAAAGCATGCTTCCGCTCCGCCAACTCATGATGCACCTCTCTCGCTTGTTACTCCTTCGAACCCACCAGGTAATTCGCGCTGATTTGCCTGCCGAAGAGGCGGCGATAGAAGTCCAGGCTGGTTTGCCGGGTCAGCTCGTCAAAGTTGCTGAACAGCGCGGTGGCCGGCCAGTCGAGATGGAAGATGCCCGGAGCATTCTCGCGGCGGGCGCTGGCGATGCGGTCGGCGAAGGAAGGGTGCGTGTCGAACAGGCCGGTTTTGCCGCCGGCCGTCTCCTTGTTCAGGCAGCGACGCAGGCCGGAAGGCAATTGCTCCACCGTGTGCAGCAGCAAGGCGGGATAGTTCTCGGGAAACTCGCCGCTCTGGTAGAAATCGACCAGGGCGGGCAGCGCGGCCTGCTCGCCGGCAGCCAGCAGCATGATGCGCCGCGAGGTGGCGGCGAAGGCGGCGCTGCCGGCCAGGCGCGCTTCGTAGCGGTCGGCATCGTATTCCATCTGCCGCAGCAGGACGCAGCTGATGGCATGCCCCAGCATCATGAGGATGAACAGGATGCCGCGCGTCAGCCAGACGCCGAGCAGCGCCACCACGAAGATGAGACCGAGGCGGCCGGACTCCTGGCAGGCGCGGGCCAGGGCTTCATCCCATTCGTCGCGCTCGAAGACGACGCGATGAAACCAGCCGTTGACGGAACGGATGACGTAACTGAGGCGCATCCCGGCGCCCTGAGCGAAGTGGCCCAGCTCGTGGGCGAGGACGCCGGCAAGCTGCTGCACGTCCAGGCCGGCGGCCAGGGGCAGTCCAATGGTGAGCACCAGCTTGCGGCCAAACAGGCCCATCAGGCCACGGCCAAAGCTGGCGGAGGCGTTGACGTCGCAGTCCACGCGGATTTGCTGCGGCTCGGGCGCGCCCACGGCATCGGCGATGCGGTCCACAAAGGCGAACAGCAACGGCTCCTGGCCATGCTTGAGCTTGCGGCCGAGCCCGCCCCGCGCCGGTCGGGCGAACAACGGCTTGATCATGAACACGATCAGAATGGCGCCCGCCACCAGCGGCCCGACATAGAGGAAGAGAATCGCCCAGACGTTACGCACGGCCTTGACGATGCCCACGTTGGCGGTGGCGTGCCAGTAGACGAAGTAGCCCGCCCCGGCGATCAGCGCCAGGTAGATGAGCGGCAGGAGCAACACGGCGAAGGTCACGAACAGGATGCCGAGCCGATAGGCCAGGGTCGAGCGCACGCGTGGGAACTCGCCCTCGAAGGCATCCAGGATGGCTGCCAGCCGCTTCTTGGCGGAGAGCGGTTTGGCGGCCGGCCCTGATGAGCGTGACGGCGACGGCGCGGGGTCTACCGACGGCGCAGCGACCGGAACCTGCATGGCGCCCTTGCAGCGCGGACAACGGCAGCGCTTGCCGGCCATCTGTTTGAGGGAGCGCAACGTCCACTCCTGAGCCCGGACATTCTCCTCCGGCTCGCTCTTGGCAGTTTCGTATTGTTGCTCGAGCCAGGTCAGCTTTTCGCGCGTCACGGCCAATTCGTGCCGATCTTTGATGCTCATAGGAGAACC
>DASZFN010001179.1:0-6257 GCA_035939715.1 Gemmataceae bacterium
CAATGGTAGCCAGCGGGAAACACGCGGTGCGGCACATAATAGCCGATCATACCGTACTGCATGCCCTCCTCGTAGTCCTTGTCGAGGTTGTCCAGAAGAACCCGGCGCACGGCTTCCAGCGCCGCGCGGCGCTCGGCCGGCAACCCGGAAAGATACTGCTCCACGCTGGTCGCTTTGCTTTGCATCAGGAGCCAGTGTAGTCCAAAGCGTGTCGCCGGGACAGCCGCAAATCGCGAAGAGCCCGTTGAAAAAGGGGACTGCTCTGTAGAAAAGTTCCCTGGCTCTACGCCGCAGGCGTTGGACAACACAGCCCAGGGTCGCGGCAGCGCACCCTGGGAAGACATCCGTTGCCCCGCGTGACCTCTACCGAAACAAGAAAGGGACTGACCCCGGAGGGACAGTCCCTTTTCGAGAGGCTGGCAGCGATCGCGCCTTAATCTAAGAGAACGGCCTCCATTTCCGCACGCGTGAGAGCCAGGCCGTAGGGCCGGCGGGCACAGCAGAACTGAATGAAGGAACGAAAAGGCACTCCGCGGGCATTGCGCAGCAACCTCCAGCCGCCCGTGCGCCGCAACAAGCTCAGGCAGTGGCTCACATAGGCGCGGTCGAAATCGCGTTCCTCCGTGCACACCTGGATTTCATGGCGCATCCCGGCAGCCCAGGATGTGCTCCCTTCGGGCGAACTGAGAAGACTTACCAAATTGCCGGCTTGAGGCGCCGGCTCCACGAATGGCAGCGTCATGGAGTACCTCGCACAGACTTAGAAAAAATCCTGTCCCGTTATTGAGCAAGGCTCATGGTGGCGGCGCTTTTGGCACAGGGTGGATGGTGTCCTCTCCCGAAAGCTCGCCAATGATGGTCTCGGCTCCCGGATCGCCGGGGCCAGGAACCGAGGGCGCTTGTGGCGGCAGGGCGAAATCCTCTTGGGCGTGCTGTTCCGGCCCCGTCGCGCGCTCGCCCGAAGCCGTCGATCCCCCGCGCAGCGCGGACGCCGCGGTCGAGGCGAGCAAAGGATCGGCGGCACGCTGGTGGATGCCCGCGCGTTTTGCGGCGTACGCTTCGAGCAGATTTCCCTTCAAGCCGCAAACCTGGACGAACAATTCCCGATAGGAGACGCCGCCGGCAAGCGTTTCCTTCAAATGCCGGATCTCCTCAGGGGAGCAGGCGCCGTCGAGGTAACGAAGCACCTGCACGGTGAAGGCTTCCTTAGCCTCGGAAGAGGGAGAAGCGGGCGGAATGGGCGGGGCCATGAAAATCATCCTTCGTAAGCCAGGCGCCTTTTCACGCAGACGGAGAGCGTTCGGTAAATGCGACTCAGGGCCACGTAGATCGTGTTCGGCGGTTGCTGCAAACGTGCCGCCAGGGCGTTGCCGGGCATGCCGGCGACGTAGCGGAGCTCGATCAGGCGCCGCGCTTTAGCGGGAAGCTGTTCGATGCATTCGCGCAGGGCGACGAGCGACGGATCGGGCCTTGGCTCCTTGTTCCATTCCTGTTCCAGCAGATCCAGCAGGGCCGGTTCCAGAAGTTCGGGATTCTTGTTTTCCTTCCGCAAGGCATTCAGAGCCTTGAAACGCACCACCTGCCGTGCCCAGGGGGGAAAATCGCTTTCGTTGGCCAGCTCCTGGCCTTTTTTCAAGATGACGAGCGAGGCATCCTGAAAAACGTCTTCGGCCAGGTGGAAATCGCTCACGATGGAGACAATGTAACCCAGCAACATGCCCCGATGCATGAGCAACAGGCGGAGCAGGCGGTCTGGATCCATGCCCATCTTCCCGAATTACCTCTCCCCTGATAAATGTCGAAAAGTCTTCGTTACTGTACAGCGCGATTTCCAGCGGCGGATCTTCGCTGCTGCAAGAGCCAGCGCAACTTGCACTTACGGCGTCTGTGTAGAACGAAATTCATTCCGTTCAGCACCGAGCCGCTCCTGAACGGAATGAATTCCGTTCTACAAGACACGCAAACACCCAACAATTCGTTACGGGCTAAGCTTCAAAATCCAGCAGGGCGGATTCGCGCTCGACCTTTCGGCTGACGGCATAGCGCAGGACCTCCCCTTTGCCGCAAATCGCGACCAGGTGCTTGGCCCGCGTGATGCCCGTGTAAATCATTTCCTTGCTTAACAGACGCCGGCCGCCTTCGGGCGGCAGCACGAGCAGGACTTGCCCGTACTCGGAGCCCTGGCTCTTGTGCACGGTGATGGCAAAGGCCGGCTCGTGCGCCGGCAACGCTTCCGCCGGAAAGGATACATAATCGCCCGAGCGCTGAAAGAAAACGCGGTACCCCGCCTGGCTGCGCAGAGCGATGCCGACGTCGCCGTTGAAGAGCGCCCGGCTGTAATCGTTGCGCGTAATCATCACCGGCAGCCCGCCAAAGATGCGGCCATGACTCGAGGGGTCCAACTTCGGCCGCAGCACTTGCCCCAGGTAGCTATTAATTCCCACGCTCCCCCACGGTCCCTCGCGCACCAGCGTCAGCACCCGCGCCCGTGCCAGTAACAGGAAGAGCCGATTAAGCGCATCCTTCTCCTCGATGCGTATTTCCTCCACGGCCAGATTCTTACAGTCGACCACCAGGTCGCCATAGCTCTTGCCGTCAGGCAGCGCAGCCAGGTAGCAGTGATGCGCCCATTGTTCCAATACCTGACGCCATTGCCCTACGTCTGTCTGACCCTGCTCGACCAGCCAGCAACCTCCTTGCCGGTCCAGCTCGGCAAAGCAATCGACTTGGAGAGCAGGCTCCTTCCCGGCCGGCCTGGGGAAAGGAAGCCGCGAAAGTTGTTCCACGATTCCGCTGCCTTGGGCGTTGACGGCGCGGGCCAGTTCGTGGATGCGTCGCTCCGAGCGGTAATTCTCTTCCAGGACAACCAGGATGTCCTGCAGCGGATCCCGTCCCTCGCAAACCGGTAATTCCAGATCGCTCCATAATTCGCGGAGCTGGCCGCAGGTCTTGACACTGTAAACCGGCCGGCGCCCGGCCGGCGCCAGGTTCGCCAGCACGGCCCCGGCATCCACGGAAGGAAGTTGGTCCTTGTCGCCCAGCAGAATCAGCCGCGTCCCCGCTTCCAGGGCCTGAAACAACCGCGCCATAAGCACCAGACCCACCATGGAGACTTCGTCGACGATCACCACGTCATGGGGCAGAGGATTCTCGGCGTGATGGCGATAGGTGTCGCGCGCCGGATGGTAACCCAGGAGCTGATGCAGCGTCCGGGCTGTGATGTTTCCGAGAGCGCTGTCCGGACCGCCGGGGTCGGCAGGCGGACCAAGGTTTTCGAGACCATCGCGAACGGCGTCGGTAAGGCGCTGGGCCGCTCTGCCCGTGGGCGCCGCCAGAGCGATGCGCTCCGCACTGATTCCACAGCGGACCAGGCAGCGCAGCAGGGTGAAAACGATCGAAGTCTTGCCGGTCCCGGGGCCGCCGGAAACGATGACGAAATCGCGCAGCAGAGCCAGCCCCAGCGCCAGGCGTTGCTGCCGATTCAATTGCAGCGGCCGGCCGCTTAGCAAAAGCGGCCGCTCGCGGAGCACCTCGTTCAGCATGGCGCTGCCGGAGGCGCCGGCCAATGCTCTGGGCCCCGCCTTGGGGAAGCGCAGACCGCCAGGCGGAGCAGTCCTGCTCGAACCAAGGCGGCGCTGCAATTCCGCCTGCAGCGCCAGCTCGTGCTTCAGGTATTTCTGGAAGTACAGGTAAGTCTTCGCGCCCACCTGGCGAAGCACGACCGGCTTGCCTTCATCGACGCGCTGGCCGATCAAGATGGGGAAACCGGGTTGGCACAACTCCGCCACAATCCGCTGCGCCCAGGCCCCGGCGGCCGCTTCGCCGGCCAGATCCTGCAACCGTTGTTTCAGGCTGGCTTGTGAGGCTTCCACACACAAGCTCCCCTCATCGAGCGCCAGGAGCATGACCAGCAGCAGCGCCTGCAGGGCCTCTTGCGCAGTATAACCCGACAACTCCACCAGGTCGCGGATGGTATAGAAATCGACGCGCAGCAGATTGCTGTTCTCGGCAGCCGCTTCAAAGAGGCGCAGCAACTCCGGCCCCGCTTCGGGGAACAGGTCGCGCAGGAAGCCGGGAAAAAATGGATCCGTTTTCATTCAAGAATCATTGTAACGAGGAGTCAGTAGTCAGGAGCCAGCAGCCAGTAGCCCACAAGCTACTAACCACTGGCTACTGGCTACTAACTACTGGCTTAGCCTGCCGAGACATTATTTGGCATGGGATTCGCTCACTGGGTGATCTTGAGTGCTTGTGCGCGCATTTGGGAGGAAGCAATCGTGAAAGGCAGCATGATACCTGACGGAGTGTCAATCCTCGAACCGCCGCAGGCGGACACGGAGCAGTGGCAGGCGGCGCGTGCGCCGCTGGTCGTGCGCAGCTTTGGTTTGACCGACCGCGGCAAGGTGCGCGAGCGCAACGAGGACCAGTTCCTGATCGCCACCCTGGTCAAAGCCCTGCAGGTGGAGCAGACCAGCCTGCCCTTGCCGAAGGTGCAACACAGCAGCGACCGCAGTTATCTCTTCGTCGTGGCCGACGGCATGGGCGGCCACGCCGGCGGCGACAAGGCCAGCGCCCTCGCCATTGAGTCCGTGGAAGATTTCATGCTGGAGACGTTCAAGTGGTTCTTCCAGTTCAAGGGACGGGAAGAGGACAGGCTCCTGAACGAATTCCAGAGTGCCCTCGGTCAGGCGAACGCGCGCGTGTTGTCCGAAGCCGCCGAGCATCCGGAGCTGCACGGCATGGGCACCACGCTGACGATGGCGTATGGTCTGAACAATGATTTGTTCGTGGCCCATGTCGGCGATAGCCGCTGCTACCTGGTGCGCGACCAGTCGCTGCACCGGCTGACTTCCGATCACACGCTGGTGGAAGAGATGGTGCGGCGCGGCGCGATTCCCGAAAAGGACGCGGCGCACCACCACTGGCGGCACGTCATCACCAATGTGGTCGGCCGCGACTCAAGCGAAGTCCAGGTCGAAGTGCACAAGGTCCATTTGCAAGCCGGCGACCGGATTCTGCTGTGCTCGGACGGTTTAACCGAGATGGTCTCGGAAGAAGCCATCGGGCGCGTCCTCTCCGGCGAAGCTTCGCCGGAAGGCGCTTGCAAGGAACTCCTGGCCCAGGCCAACCAGGCCGGTGGGCGGGATAATATTACGATAATCGTGGCCGCCTACGAGGAAACGCGGGCCGGATGACCTGCCCCTTGCGAGTTTGGTGCCTGCCGCCTTTTGAATAAGGCAGAAGGCCAGCAATGGCCTGGCCGAAAAACGAAGTCGCCGATCAACGGGCAACGTTCCCTTGATCAAAGGCGTGTTTGCCCGCCTTGGCTTGAGGAATCCATTGCTTGATCTGCGCAATGCGGCGTTCGTCACTGGGATGATCGGAAAGGATTTCGGGCGGGCGGCCACGACGCGCGGACACTTCTTCCATGCGCTGCCAGAAGCGCAGCGCCTCATCGGGGTTGTAACCCGCGAAGGTCATCAGAAAGATGCCGATGTGGTCGGCTTCCGATTCCTGTTTCCGATCATAGGCCAGGCTGCGGATCGAGGCGCCGGCCCCCAGGAGGCCGATGAGCCGTTCGCGCTGCTCCGGATCGAGACTGCCCAGCGAGCCGTTCAGCGCATTGACGGCATGCTCGTACATCTGCGCGCGGGCCAGGCGCTCGCTGGCGTGATGCGCGAGGGCGTGAGCGATTTCATGGGACATTACCGTGGCCAGCTCATCGTCATTCTCCGCCACGCCCAACAGGCCGGTAAACACCGCTACTTTCCCGCCCGGCAGGCAGAAGGCGTTGACCTGATTGCTCTGCAGCAGGTTGAATTCCCAGTCGAAACGATAGCCTTGCAGATGGAGGTTGATCTCGCGCTGCAGCGGCTCGATCTCGGCGGCACGAGCAATGCGGCCGCCGATCTCACGGATGCGCTTCACGTCCGGCCCGTCGTGCACGACATGGGCCTTGTTCAGGACTTCCCGGTACGCCTTGACGCCCAGCTCGTATTCCTGCTCTGGCGTTAAGCCCAACGGCTGTGCGCGGTGCCCCGGGCCTTCGCCCGTTTGCGGACCGCAGCCCGAAGCGGCCAAAATCGCTGCGCACAGAAGACAGGCAACGAGGGAAAAGGACCGGGCTGTGAGTCGGTATGGTTTCATGCTGGCAGGTTGCGCCATGGTCGTGATCTCCTTCTTTTTTGTCTACGTGAGAGGGGCAAATCGTGTGCCGTCTCTCGCTGAAAGCCAAGGGAATCGAGTCTGCAATCGTG